>JAJFVB010000257.1 GCA_021372055.1 Desulfobacteraceae bacterium
TTCGACCTGCTCAAGAAGCGGGCATACGCCCTGGCCGCACATCTTGTCGAAGAGGTGGTGGAGAGCGAAGCGATACAGAGCCTCGATCCGGATCGGCAGGAGCCTCTGCTCCAGACCCTGCTCGAGCTCAATCCGTTTATCCAGTACATCTACGTCACCGATCATTTAGGGCGCAAGATCACGCGCAATATTACCGATATAACGGATAAGGCGAAGTACGACTCCGCCACCGTCGGAGAGGACCTTTCCAATCGTCCCTGGTTTATTGCTCCCATGCGCGACGGGAAGGTGCACGTAACCGATTTTTATACATCGCGCTACACCGGCGCTCTGTGCATAACGGTCTCGGCCCCGATCCGGGACGAATCCGAGGAAATCAAGGGAATACTCGGAATCGACATTCGATTCGAAGATTTGGCTAAAATGGAAGCAGACGGCGAGTCCGGCACCTGGTAGATTTCCGGGGCCGGAAAGCACATATCAGGACACCAAAGCGCGGGGTAATGATTCCCCCGCGCTCCCGGGTGCGCCGCCGTTCCGGAGTGGCGGATTAAGTAAGGCTGGGATGTGGGGGGAGAACATTTCCACCCTTTGGATTTGGCGCGGAACCGCACTTGCGCCGCTCCGCAGGAATCATTTCCCCGATTTTTTCGCACTGGGGGACCGATGAACAGCAGAAAACGCTCGGAGGCATGGATCTGGCTGATCGTCTTTCTATTCTTCTGCGGCTGCTCGAAGTCATCGTATCGCCCGCCGCCGCCCGTCCCCCCCGTTCCCGGCATGAAATCCCAGAAACCCTATCAGATAAACGGAATCTGGTATTATCCCCTGCCGAGCGCCGAAGGCTATTCGGAACAGGGCCTGGCCAGCTGGTACGGTTCGGATTTTCACGGCAAGCCCACCTCGTGCGGCGAGCCTTACAACATGAACGCCATGACGGCGGCCCACAAGACCCTCCCTCTCGGGACCTATGTCAAGGTGACCAACCTTCAGAACGGCCGCGAGGTCGTGCTCAGGATCAATGACAGGGGCCCCTTTGTTTCCGGGCGGATCATCGATCTTTCCTGCAGGGCGGCCCAGGAACTCGGCTCGTACGGCAAGGGCCTTGCCAAGGTTAAGGTCGAAGCGGTGCAATATGCCCAGGAGACGAAGATCGGGCGCGATACGTACTGGAAGGTGGACCCCGTTCCCTCTTTCCGTTACGGGAACTTCACGATTCAAGTAGGCGCATTCCGCGATCAGGGAAACGCCAACAGGCTGAAGGACAGGATGGTCAAGGGCAAGAGGGAGGCCAGGATTATCCCGGTTGCCGAGAAGAACGGAGGTTTCTACCGGGTGCAGGTGGGCTCGTACGGAGACCTTGTCATGGCAAAAGCCGAAATGGACAGGATGAGGTCGGGGGGCTTTCCCGACGCCTTTGTCGTAGCAGTTGAAGGAAAATGACATGATACAGATAATTCCTTATCCATCGGAGCGCGCCGAGCGAAAGCTGCTCGCGATCTCCCGGCGCAAACCGGGAGCCGATCCGGTCCTCGAAGAGAGGGTTTTCCAGATAATCGAAGCCGTCAGGTCGGAAGGAGACGAAGCGCTCCTGCGCTACACGCGGGAGTTTGACGCCCCCGCCCTTGCGCCCGAACGCATGAACGTTTCCCAGGCTGAGATCGACATCGCATGCTCCGAGGTCGATTCGGGTTTTCTGCGGATTCTTAGAACCGCGATGCGCAATATCGAAGATTTCCACAGGCAGCAGTTGCGCCATTCCCATTTTCTCACAAAACCGGACGGGACTTTTCTGGGACAGATCATAAGGCCGGTTCGCGCGGCGGGGCTTTGTATCCCGGGCGGTCAGGGAGGGGAAACGCCTCTTATCTCCTCGGTGCTCATGAACGCCGTTCCCGCGCGCCTCGCGGGTGTTTGCGACATCGCAATGATTACGCCCCCGAGGCGGGACGGGAGCGTCAACCCCTATCTTCTCGCCGCCGCGCACGAGGTAGGGGTCGACCGCATACACAAGGTCGGCAGCGCATGGGGAGTCGCCGCTCTGGCCCTTGGCACGCCGTCGGTACCGCCTGTGGACGTCATCGTGGGGCCGGGCAACATCTACGTGGCGCTGGCAAAGAAGATACTCTCGGGCGAAGTGGGCATAGACATGATCGCCGGCCCGAGCGAAATTCTGGTCATTGCGGAATCCGGGGCCAAACCGGCCTACATCGCGGCGGACCTGCTGAGCCAGGCCGAGCACGACATTATGGCGAGCGCGATCTGCATAACGACCGACAAGAATCTGGCCAAAGAAATATCCCTGGCCATCGGGAAGCAGATGGGCGCGCTCCCGCGCCAGGAAACGGCGTTGTCCTCCCTTGAACGCTACGGCGCCATCTTCGTGGTCGAAGACGTTTCGACGGCCATCGGACTCGCGAACTACATGGCCCCGGAGCACCTCGAACTTCATCTGCAAGAACCGCTGACCTGGCTCGGAAAGATTGAAAACGCCGGCGCGGTATTCATTGGAGAGCACACGCCCGAGGCCGTGGGCGACTACTTCGCGGGCCCGAATCACGTGCTGCCCACCGCGGGTGCCGCGCGATTCGCTTCGGCTCTCGGGGTCGACGATTTCCTGAAAAAAACGAGCGTGGTCGCTTACTCGCGGGAGGCTTTCGACCGCGATGCGCCTTCCATCATCCGGTTGGCGGAACTCGAAGGGCTCAAGGCTCACGCCGAATCCGTCCGCATCCGGCAAAGGAAGCCTTCGGATTAATCTCGGCCCCGGCGCTTCGGCTGCTCCGTTTTTCCGGTCTGTTCGACCACCCAGTCGAGATATTCCGGCAGCCCCCGATCGAGGGGGAAGGCTATGATTTCGGGGACCTCGTAGCCGTGCAACTCACGGATTCGGGCCTGGAGCGCCGGAAACAGCTCTGTTCGGGTCTTGAAGATGACCAGGGCTTCAGGATCGTCGTGAATCTCGTCTTTCCACCGGTAGATCGACCTGATGCGCGGCACGATATTGGCGCAGGCGGCCAGCCGCTCCTCGACCGCGATCCAGCCGATTTTCGCCGCCTCTTCCTCGTTTCCCGCGGTCATCAGGACAATGGAAATTTCGCTCATAGCGGATGCCTCCTGATAAGGGTCCCAAAATGGAGTTGAAGCCTGAAATCCATGAAATTCTCAATGAGATGCCGCTCCAGTTCTACGACCGGATCATCCAGGACATCTCCGCCCCCGCCTGGGTCGCCATTTTCTCGGCAAATCCTATTGTAAAAAAAGAGGTATTGGAAGGCTTTTCACTCCAGCCGGGCAAGGTCTCCCGCACCCTTTCCCTGCCCCTGGTCGCCGGGCGGCTCCGACGTAGACTGCAACTGGACCGGTCCTTTCTCGCCAGGGTCCTCACCGCATGGGAAGCGGAACAACAAGCCGTCATCAGCTATCTTTCGATGCTCCATCCCGAATTCATCCTGGCAAACCTCGGGAAGCTCCGCGATCTGCTCGGCCCGGAACGGTTCTGCCTGGGGGCATGCTCGCTGGGACTGCTCGCACGGCCTCGGATGCGGGATTTTCTCTCGCGGGAAACCTTTTGGACCGAAGAGCCCGAGGAAGGCGTGTTCGATCTGCTCGTTCCGGTGCTTTCGGCCGGGGGCGCTTTTATCGAGAAGCATCCCGAAATGGCTGAAAAGTTCCTCACGAGCGACCGGGGCGCGACCTTTACCTTCGATCTCGACTCTTCCGGGCCGGAGCGGAAGCCCCCTGCCGATCCCGAACTCTACGACCGTTTCAGGAAAGTCGAAAAGAAACTCGAGAGGGTTCAGATCGAGCTTGCCGGGACGAAAGAACAGGCCGCTCATTTCAGGAGCGACAATGAAGCGCTCCGGAAAAAGCTCAGGGAGCTTGAATCGAATTTCGACCGAATGCTCGGCGAATCGCTTTCCAGACAGAGAAAGGAATGGTTCGAGCGCTATCAGTTTCTGGACAGGGAATCGACCTCAAAAGAATCGGAGCGGCTGGAATCGGTTCTGCAGAGGACGCGAAAGGCCTTTGAGCTCCAGAAGCGCGCCGACGAGGAATACGGCCTCATTTCCGATATCCGGTCCAAGCTTCTGGAGATCGACCTGTCTCTGGCCAAAATCGAGTCGGTTTACGCCGACTCGCTCGTAGTCCATAAAGAGGTCGAGAAGGCAAAAGAGGCACTCATCAACGAGAAAAACAGGCTCCTCAAACTTCCTGGAATCCGCCGCATTCTCGGAGGCCAGAACGAACCCGGCCATGAACTGATCAGCCGCATCAACCTGCTCGATCCCCTCCCCTCCAATCTTCCCAGGATCAACAAACTGCGCAAACTGGTCTCAAGTCTTGCCGACGTCGGCCTTATCGGCGACCCCGCGCAGTTCGAGGAGGCAGTCCGGCACAAGAAGCGGCAGATAATGGAGCGCCTTTATTCCCAATTCGCTCCGCAGCGCGAAGAACTGGGGCAACGGCATGTTTTCCGCGATCTGGAGGACTTCATCGGCTCCGGCGAGAGCCGGCGGTACACGCTCTACGTCGACGGCTACAATGTCCTTTTGAGCGTGCATGGCGACGAAAAACAAATACCGCGGCGGGATTTTTCCCAGCTTCGAGAGCAGTTCATCGAGGCGGCGGCTTCCCGGAGCGCGGTCTTTTCCAGAATGGTTCTTATTTTCGATGGAATAGAGGGCTCAAGGGACCTTCATGGAAACCTGGAGATCGTCTACACAGACAAAAAACGGCGCTCGGCGGATGCTTACATAATCGAAAAGCTCTCGGGCAAACACGACAGGAAGCCCGTGCTCGTCACCGCAGACGAAGGGATCATATCCGCGGTGCAGGAGCGAATTTTCTCTCTCATCAGTCCAATTGACTTCTACATGTTTCTCTTCGAATAATATACAATCCCTCCCGAATGACCCGAACCGGCAAAATACGACTACAGGACTTCCCGTGACCGATACGAAAACCAAGGCCGTCGTCCTTCTTTCCGGCGGCGCAGACTCCACGACCTGCCTCGCAATAGCCAGAGCTGAAGGGTATGCGTCCTACGCGCTGAGCTTCGACTACGGGCAGCGGCACGAGGCCGAGCTCAAATCCGCCGTGAGAGTGGCAAAGGACCTGGGAGCCGAAGAGCATCTGATACTCACTCTTCCGCTCGGCGCGATCGGCGGCTCCGCTCTGACCGCGCCCATCGAGGTTCCCAAAAACGTTCCGCCCGAGCAGATGCGGGACCGCATTCCCGTGACATATGTTCCGGCGAGGAACACCATTTTTCTCTCCCTTGCGCTCGCCTGGGCCGAGGTGCTCCACGCGTCGGACATTTTCATCGGCGTAAACGCGCTCGACTACTCCGGCTACCCCGATTGCAGACCGGAGTTCATCGAATCGTTCCAGAAGATGGCGAACCTGGCCATCAGGGAATCCGTCGAGGGAAGAATGCAGATTCGCATTCACACGCCGCTCATCTCGATGACCAAAGCACGGATTCTGCGACGCGGCATTGAGTTGGGCGTCGACTTTTCCCTTACCCATTCCTGCTATGACCCGGATTCCAAGGGACGCGCATGCGGCAGATGCGATAGCTGTACGCTGCGAAGAAAAGGTTTTGCCGAGGCGGAAATACCGGACCCGACCGTATATGCTCCCCGTCGCTAGTTTTTCGCCGGGCATCAGGACGCAAATCCGATACTTGCGGGACAAAGCCGCGCGCATTGAGGATTAGACTACAGAAATGGCATTCAAAACCGATCTGACCCAACTCGGCAGGAAGGCAAGGACTCCCAAAACCCCCGAAAAGGCCGTCCTGGAGACTTTTCCGAACCCGCACCCCGACCTCGACTACACCGTTCGGCTGAGCGCTCCGGAATTCACCACCCAGTGCCCCATCACGGGACAGCCCGATTTTGCCGTAATCGTGGTGGACTACGTCCCCGATTCCCGCCTCGTCGAGAGCAAGTCGTTCAAGCTCTTCCTGGGGAGTTTCCGCAATTACGGAACATTCCATGAGGATTGCACGGTGTATATACACAACAGGCTCAGGGAGGCCATGGAGCCCAAATTCATACGGGTAACCGGACTCTGGTATGCGCGAGGGGGAATCACTATCGACGTTGTAATTGAAACGGGTACCCTTCCCGGCTCATGCAAAATCCTGCCCCTGGACAAGACGTCCTACCGGGGCGGCAGGGAATAGCAGCCGAGCGGGCGCGCAGGGAGCGCACGAAATCCGCTCAGGCGGTCTTTCTTCTCAGTCTTTTCTTCTCGGTGAACGGATTTTCCGCCATCTGGGCGTCGCCCACATCGCTTTCGGACAGTCCACCCGGGAAATAGAAGTCGCGTATATAGCTCTCCTGGTAGGCGAAGCCCCAGTGCTTTTCGAGCCACACGAGCTGCAGTTGTGCCCGGTCTCCTTGCTCGAGCGCCTGGATCAGCATCTCATGCTCTTTGCAGTTCTCCAGTTCCCATTCGACGATGTAGCCCCGTCGCGGGAAATCGTAGAGACGCTGCTTCGCGGCCGAAAGAATCCGACGCAATCTCGCATTGTCGCTTAGATCAATGAAAACGTTGTGAAACGCCAGATTCATCTCGTAGAGCGTGTCGAAGTCCTTGCGCTCGACTGCGCCCAGGAGCCCGGCGTTCAGCCACTTCATCGTGGCGATCTTGTTTGCATCGATCCGATCGAGGTTTGAGAGGATTGCGGCAAGCTCCAGCCCTCCGGCCATTTCATAGAGATGCCTGATGGTCTCCAGGGTGAGCGCGTTCACGAAGACCCCGCTCCGGGGCGCAACGGTCACGAAGCCTTCGATCTCAAGTTGCAAAATGGCGTCGCGCAGCGGAGTCTTGCTTACTCTCAGCTGCCGGCTGATCTCGTTCAGATTGATCGGCGAACCGGGCAGCAAGCTGCCGCTGGCCAGTTCCTGCCGCAGAAATTCGTATACCTGTTCCCTTAGAGACTTAATGTTTATCATATCATGCCGTCTTAACCTGAAATTATCAGGAGGAACCGAGAGAATCGAACAGCTTGCTTCCACTCAGGCGCAACCTGAGCTCGGAGGCCCACTTCCTGAGCGATGACACATCAACGCCCCAGTCGAGCGCATCCATTTCGCGCGCCTGACTTTCCAACAAATCGATGAATTGAATCAGAGTGGAATCCGGATCCGAACCCGCCTCGCTCCCGGACTTTTCCGAAAACTCCATCCATTCTTCTCCAAAATTCGTATGATAGCAAAAAATTTGTTGCGATGAAGCATTATTATGCGTTCAGCACGCCAACGCCGAGGAAATATGGCACGCGATATCAGAGATGCTTCGCGCTAGCCCTGCATCCGTTCACGCCGGAACCCCAGGGCCAAACGGACGCAGAGATCCCCTCTAGAGCGTGAGTTCCGAGGCTTCCGTAATCTGGTGCCGAAGCTCCAGAAACTTCATCTCCGTATGCTCCCGGGGCCTTGGCAGATTGACTTCGTACATCTCGTGCATCCGCCCGGGCAGCTTCCCCTTGAGAGACAGA
>JAJFVB010000258.1 GCA_021372055.1 Desulfobacteraceae bacterium
TCTGTCTCTCAAGGGGAAGCTGCCCGGGCGGATGCACGAGATGTACGAAGTCAATCTGCCAAGGCCCCGGGAGCATACGGAGATGAAGTTTCTGGAGCTTCGGCACCAGATTACGGAAGCCTCGGAACTCACGCTCTAGAGCGTGCGCGGCTCCGAAAGAACAGAAAGCCAGGAAAGCAAGACTGAAACCCAGCGAGACACCATCCGGATCGCGGGCGGCCTCGGCCGACCCGTGATTCGGATTCCTGGCCAATGCGTGTGACCGGTGGGTGATGGTGCGTATTAAGATATCCCGTTTCGATTCTCGGGATGAAATGAAATTATTGGTTATGAGGCGATTTGACGGTCGCTTACCGGTCGGATTACTTCGGAGTGGGATGTCGCTGAGTGGTTCACGAGGTGTAGGCATTCCGATACGGGTGCCCGGGTGATCGAACGGATTGCGAGGAAATGATGCCGAAGGTTTCCCTCTCTACATGGTGCTTTTTTCCCAGGCTGAGTATTCAGCGCTCGATCCAGTTCGGCGTCGACCATGGGTTTGAAGGTATTGAAATCTGGTGCAATGCAATTGATTTCTGGCCCCGGACGGTGACGGCAAAGGAAATCGAGAGCATTAAGTCCTTGGCGCGGGCAAACGGGCTCCAGCTTGCCGTGCATTTCTGCACAGTCAACAACAACCTTGCGGACATGAATCCGGGGCATCTCAACGAGAGCATGAATCAGCTCAAGGAGACGATCCGGATGTGCCGGCGCATAGGCGCCCGGCTGGTCGTGATTCACCCGGGGAGGTATTCCGATATTTTCCCGTACTGCGACCAGATCAACCATACGAAGTTTACACCGGAAGTTTTGAAACAGGCCGCCATTGAGCGTTTCAAGACCTCGCTCAAGGAAGCGGCGCTTTTCGCCGAAAGTCATGACGTGGTGATCGGTCTCGAAAACTACAGCTCCAAGAGCCATTGTCTTCTGACTTGTGCCGAAGACATCGCGGAGTGGGTTGACGGGATTAACAGCCCCGCACTTAAGGTCACCCTCGATATCGGAAATGCAAATATGGAAGGCAGCATCAAGAAGGTGATAAATGTCCTTGGAGACAGGATCGGGCATGTTCACCTGCATGACAACAAGGGAGATGAATTGTTGCACGGGGAACTTGGGTCCGGCGGCATCGATTGGACCTCTCTTCGCACCTTCCTGAAATCCTTTCCGGGCATGCTGTGCCTGGAGGTGGCGCACCGCAGCGATGCGGAGGGCGCCGTTCTCAGGAGCAAAGCCTTTTTGGATAAGCTCCTTGCCCGTTCATAGGGCTGGAATCGCTGTGAAATGACGGGGGTTGCCCTAGCCGTTGTCCTGGCGAGCGCTTTTTTTCATGCGTTCTGGAATTACCTTGCCAAAAAGGGCGAGCGAAGGCTCGCTTTTGTTTGGTGGGCGCTCCTGGTCGGAATTGTTCTGTTCCTGCCGGTTTTTCTCTACTTTCAGCCAAGCTCCATCAGCCACACTGGAAAGTATTGCATTCTTGCAAGCGCTCTGTTGCATACCCTGTACTTTTGCCTTCTTGTAGGTGCGTACGACCGGGGAGATCTTTCCCTGGTATATCCGCTTTGCAGGGGATCCGGCCCGATGCTGGTTCCCATCCTGGCCGTGCTGCTGATTGGAGAGCATCTCGTGACGCTGGGGATCGTGGGAATCGTGCTTGTCGTTTGCGGGATCTATGTGGTCAACCTCCGCTCGTTTTGCCTGAGCGGTATCCTGCAGCCCTTTAGAGAGCTTTCCGGCGGGGCCTCGTTGTGGGCCCTCATGACGGGAGCGGCCATAGCGGTGTACTCGCTTGTGGACAAAGTGGGAGTCGGAGAGGTCTACCCGCCTGTCTACATTTATCTGATGATGGCTGCGAACTGGATCTTTCTGTCGGCCTACACGCTGCCCCGGGAATGGAATCACCTCATGAGGGAACTCACGCTGAACTGGAAGTCTATTTTGGCTGTGGGTTTTCTTTCGAATTTCACCTACCTTCTAATTCTTTTCGCCATGCAGGTGTCGCACGTGAGCTACGTCGTAGCGGTGCGCGAGGTGAGCATTGTTTTTTCGGCCCTGCTCGGTGTCGTGTGGCTGAAAGAGAGCCAGGCCCGGGAAAAACTGATCGGAAGCGTGATTATCGTTTGCGGTGTTGTGCTGATCGGGTTCAGCCGATAGACGGATTTTTTTGGTGATCAAGTGTTGATTTTTTTCTATTTACAAGCGGAACGCACGTCGCACAAAATCGATTATTCCACAGGCAAGCTCGCCATCCGTTGAATTCTCTTCCCTGAAGCACCTGAAATCGTTCCATTCCTGCAACAGATATAACCTTAGGTTATGAAGCATATAAGTATTATTACTTTGACTTAGTTGGGCAGGGATATCAGAATGCAAGCCAATCTTCGATGCAATTTGAGATGGCTATTCCCCTTAGTGCTTCTTTCACGACAACGGTAACGAAGGAGGTATGCGTTAGACTTTAGTACTCTGATGCGATGTTGCAAGTAGAACTCAAACGATCGATTCAGGAGTGATGGAAAATGAACCGAGAACCATTGTTCAGGCGTAAGACGGCCATAGCGTACAAAACAGAGGAGAAGACCGTTCTACGCGGTTTCAACCTCAGCGACCTGGCCGAAGAAGGCTATTCCTTCGCTGATGCCATCTTCGTGATGTATCAGGGCAGGATCCCGACTGAGAACGAAGAAAAGATGCACAATTATGAAATGGGTGAATTCCTTGAGCATTCCATGTCGCCTTCGGCAGTTTCCGCCATCGCGGTTATCGCCGGCCGGCCGAATCTGCCCGCGGCAATCGGGGCAGCAATCATGACCTTCGGTATTGCTCATGGTCCCGGCGCTTCTCACGGCTACATGATGAACAAGTACATCGAAAGAGCACGGACCGAAGGCAAGACGCTCGACGAAATGGCCAAGATTCTTGTCGACGAATACATGGACGCCGGTGAGGCGGTCATGGGCATGGGGCAGCCGCAGCACCTCGACGGCGATCCGCGGGCGGAACCCACGCACATCAAGCAGGAAGAACTGAAGGTGGACGGCGTTTATCTCGATTTCCAGAGATGCATCGAGAAGCACTTCCACGAACGGCGCCAAAGAGAAGGCCGGGCGCCTGTCAGCGTGAACATGATCGGGGCCGGCAATACGGCGCTAATGGACATGGGTTT
>JAJFVB010000261.1 GCA_021372055.1 Desulfobacteraceae bacterium
ACCTGTCCCCGATCCGGGAAAAGCTGCCCGAAGACGACCCCGATTACATCAAATTCCTGGGCGTGCTCTATGTGCTGAAGTCGCTTGCTTCGAGCGAGGAACCCGAAGAACGCAGCACGCAGACAAAATTCGTCCAGAACACCTTGTGGGAAGCCTACAACAACAATACGGCAATAAGGGAATTCGTCGATGCGACGCTGCGCACCTTCAATGGGGAAAAAGGCAGACTCGAGAGTTTCAACCCGCTTGACGATCTGCTCGCAAAGCAGCTTTTCAGATTTTCCTACTGGAAGGTGGCGGCCGAAGAGATCAATTACCGCCGGTTTTTTTGCGTGAACGGGCTGATTTCCGTCCGGGCCGAAGACGATGAGGTCTGCGCCGCCACTCACGATTTCATTTTCGATCTCATTGAAAACAAAACAATAACGGGTTTGAGAATCGATCACGTCGACGGCCTCTACGATCCCACCCGCTACCTCCGGCGAATACGCGAGCGCGCCCCGGACAGCTACATCGTCGTCGAGAAAATCCTCGATCCCCGGGAAACCCTGCCGTCGTTCTGGCCGGTCCAGGGCACGACGGGCTACGACTTCACAAATTATGTGAACGGTTTGTTCTGCCAGAAGGAAAACGAAGCTCTCTTTACCAGGATCTATTCCGGTATTACCGGCTTCAAGGCCGCTTATCAGGATGTTGTCGGCAGCAACAAGAAACTGATGATCCGGGAGGACATGGCGAGCGACGTTCTCAACCTAGCGCAGCTCCTTAAGAAAATCTCCAGCCGCGACCGCCACGGAAGAGACATCACACTTACCACGCTGCGAAGATCCCTGACCGAGATCCTCGCGGTTTTTCCGGTCTACAGGACGTACATCAACGAGGCCGTCCTTTCAATCGACGACAGGAAATACATCCTGGATTCGATGAACCGGGTCAGCGAATCTTTCCCCGCACTGGTGCACGGGTTTGCCTTCCTTCGCAGATTCCTGCTACTCGATTTTCCCGATTACATAACGGATGAGGAGAAACGCGAATGGATCCACTTTACTATGAAATTTCAGCAACTTACCGGCCCAGTGATGGCAAAGGGGGTCGAGGATACAACCCTTTACGTGTACAACCGGCTTCTGTCGCTCAATGAAGTCGGGGGACGGCCCGACCTCTTCGGGTGCTCGCTCGAAGAGTTTCACCGGTTCAACGGGAATCGCAGGGAGTTCTGGCCGGATTCGCTCAACGCGACATCGACCCACGACACGAAAAGGGGCGAAGATGCGCGGGTCAGAATCGATGTGCTTTCGGAGATGCCTTCCGAGTGGCACCGCAAGCTTCGAACCTGGATCAGAATCAACAGAAGCAAGAAAAAGCGGGTCGGCAACGTTGCCGTTCCCGACAGAAACGACGAGTATTTTCTCTATCAGACGCTCATCGGCGCCTGGCCCTTCTCGGATGCCGAATTCCCCGGGTTCCTCGAAAGAATCAAAGAATACATCGTCAAGGCCGTTCGGGAAGCCAAGGTGCATACGGCCTGGCTAAAACCCGATACCGACTACGAAGAAGCCTATGTCTCCTTTGCCGAGAAAGTGCTGACCCCTTCGAAGACAAACGCCTTTCTCAATGAATTCGTTCCCTTCTGCCGCAAAGTCTCCCATTATGGGATACTCAATTCCCTTTCCCAGGCACTCGTGAAGATCGCCTCGCCGGGAGTGCCCGATTTCTATCAGGGCTCCGAATTGTGGGACCTTAGCCTCGTGGACCCCGACAACCGTCGTCCGGTGGACTTCAAAATCCGGCGCGCCATGCTTGCAGAGATCCGGCAAGAGGAAGGCTCGGATATCGGGAGGCTTCTCCGGGATCTTTCCGCTGCAAAAGAGAGCGGAAAAATCAAACTTTTCCTAATTTACCGGGCACTGAAAGCCCGAAACGCAAACCGCGACCTCTTTCGTTCGGGATCGTATCTTCCGCTCGAATCCGGCGGACGGTTCCAAGACCATATAATCGCCTTCGCCCGCAGGCATGATCGGCAATGGGCCGTTGTCGTCGCTCCCAGATTCTTGACTCACCTGGTGCAGGAGGGAGATTTTCCGACGGGCGCACGGGTATGGCAGGACACTGAAGTCATCCTGCCCGAGGGAGCGCCCGCTTCCTGGCGAAACGCGATTACGGGGGATGTCATTTCCGCGTCCGGAATGCTCAAGGCAGGTGACGTTTTGCTTAATTTTCCGGTGGGATTGCTCATGGGCGAAGAAGAGACGGCGCATGCGCAAGACCTCGGAGTATTCGAACGATGGTGAGGACAAGATGACTACACATAGCGATATCGGACCATTTTTGATGAAGGACTGCGCGCTGGTGACCATAGCGACCGGAAGAAGAGCGCAGAACCTGCGGGAAATGCGAGGGCACCTGTTGAATGTGCATTTGGGGAGCGTTTACCATCACTTTTGGGGTGGACTCCTGAGGCCGCGCTTTGATGAGCCTCAATATAAGAACGATTTCGCGGAATGGGTCTACCGGGCGCTTCACGACAATATCCTGGCAGAGCAGCTCTCGGTGATTGATCCGGACCGCTATGACGATCTGAAATCGTTGCGCCAGGATGTGCTCGAGGTAATCGACGACAGACTCGATGCGCTGGAAACGGTGCCGTGGGCCGCGCCCGACATGCAGTTTCATTTCCTGAGGTCTCAAATCGTGGTGTTCGATACCCACGTCAAGGTCGAGCATCCCGAGCAGTTGTTGGAGGCCGTGCCCAATATGTCCGTGGGAAGCACCTTCTATCATATTATCGATGCGAGGCGTCGAAGCCCCGAGATGATGGATGATTTCCGCACCTGGCTGAGAGCGCACGGAGAAGATGAACTCTGCCGCAAGATCGCCACGATAGACCCTTACTTCAGCACTCTCGTGGAACTGCGAAAGGGGCTTGCGGATCTTTTGACCAGACATTTTCGTGTGGAGTGACGCAATGACTTCAATTGAGGATTACGTGGAAGTTACCGGAGAAAACGTGATCGACAGGCTCCGTCAGCTTGCCAGACCATTGCAGGGCTTGAAGGTGGTGCACGTCAACTCCACTTACGTAGGCGGCGGTGTCGCGGAAATCTTAAGCACTATGGTTCCCCTTCAGAAGGACCTGGGCCTGGACGTCCGTTGGAAAGTCATCAGGGGGCAGGAGGCGTTTTTCCAGGTCACGAAGAGCTTCCACAATGCCCTGCAGGGCGTACAGGTTCCTCTGAGGGACGCCTTTTTCAAAGTCTACGAGGAGACAAACGTCCAGAACTCCGAAGAGCTTCGTTCGATACTCGAGGAAGCCGATATCGTGGTTATCCATGACCCGCAGCCGCTTCCTCTTTTGAGATCGTGCCCGAACCGCAGGGGCAAGTGGATCTGGCGCTGCCATATCGACCTCAGCCATCCTTTTCGTCCCGTGTGGCAATACCTGCGGAAGTATGTCATGGAGTTTAACGCGAGCATATTTTCGCTGGCGGACTTTGCCCAGCCGCTGCCGCACATTCAATACCTCATGCAGCCAAGCATCGATCCCCTGAGCGACAAGAACAAGGAACTGACGCCCGACGAAGTGTTGGCCACGAAGCTGCAACTCGGTCTCGACCCCAAGAGACCCATCATGCTGCAGGTCTCGCGATTCGACCGGTTCAAGGATCCCCTCGGCGTCATCAAGACTTATAAGTTGGTCAAGACGTTCGCTCCCGACCTGCAACTCGTTCTCGCCGGCGGGGAAGCGACCGACGACCCGGAAGGCGCTGCGGTTCTTGCCGAGGTTCGCGAGGGCGCGGGCGCCGATGAGAACATTCATATCCTGCTTCTCCCCCCCGATGCCCATACCACCATCAATGCGCTGCAACGGGGGGCGGATCTCGTCTTGCAGAAGTCGGTGAAAGAAGGCTTCGGCCTCACTGTTACCGAGGCCCTCTGGAAAGGCAAACCCGTCATCGGTGGAGATGCCGGCGGGATTCGGCTTCAGGTTGTAAATTACCACACGGGCTTTCTCGTCAAGACGCCGGAAGGCGCGGCCCTTCGCTCCAGGTATCTCCTGCGCCATCCCGAGAAGGCGCAGGAGATGGGTCGCACGGCCCGGGAACTCGTAAGGCAGAACTTTCTGCTCACCAGGAATCTCCAGGAGTACTTGAGCATTTTCATGTCCACTATCTACGGAGATCAGGAGAGACTGGAACTGCAGATGGCAACCTGACGGAACGCCTCGCTTTCCGCACCACAGCGTACCGATAAAAATCCGCTTCGATCACGATTCGGCATGCACTCGGGCTCCCAAGGGTGTAATACGAAATTGCGTTCAAGATAAAACTAATGGAAAAGAGCGGGGGAAATGATTTCCCCCGCGCCCCTCGGGTTCGGCCTTACGTTGCGGCCTGGTCAAAGGCCCGCCGCAAGCGCCAAAATGAGCAGCGCAGCTGCGTGTGGGGTGTGGGGAGCAGGCTCCCCACGGTCTGAAAGCCTGGCAGCATCTTGAACGCTCATTGGTATCAAAGGGGTCGCGTTATGTCTTCCGTAAACACTCGTCCCGAGAACGGAGCGGTACAATGGATCTTGAAAGACTGTCAAAACAGGTGGCGTTTCTCATTGAGACCGACAAGCTGAAGCGGGTCCTGAGGCAGACACTGCTCACCGATGGAAAGCACCGGGAAAATTCGGGAGAGCACTCCTGGCATCTCGCGCTTCTTGCCATTGTGATGCAGGAATACGCACGCGAGCCGGTCGATCTGCCAAAGGTCCTGAAGATGATCCTGGTGCATGACCTGGTGGAAATCGACGCCGGTGACACCTATTGCTATGACGAAGAGGGAAATCGGGACAAAGCCGAACGCGAAAACGTTGCCGCGGACCGGATTTTTTCGATTCTCCCGGCAGATCAGGCCGAAGAGTTGCGCTCGCTCTGGGAGGAATTCGAAGCCCGGGAGTCCGCGGATGCCCGCTTCGCTGCGGCTCTCGACAGATTCCAGCCCCTCCTGCTCAACTACACGATGGAAGGCGTGATGTGGCGCAAGCATGATATCCGGAAAGATCAGGTATACTCCCGGAACAGCCCGATGGCCGAAGGGGCTCCACAGTTGTGGAAATACGCCGAGGCAAGGATTCGAGACGCAATCTCCAAGGGTTGGATCAGGG
>JAJFVB010000287.1 GCA_021372055.1 Desulfobacteraceae bacterium
TGAATGGGTATACGGCTGCGAAGACCACAATGCCTATATCAAGAAGTATATCGAGAAATTCGGCCAGGAAGGTCTTGACCGGCTCAAGCCGACCCTCGGGTTCAAGCCGAAATACGAAGTGGATTACGGCTATCATGACCCGGCAGTCTGGAAGGGTGTCCCCCAGTACACCGACGAACACATCAAGGCTTAGCCTGGCCATCCTCAAGAGAGCATAAGGAGAAGAAACAATGCATGCCACGAATTATAAACTGACTGAACTCATGGTCGTTCGTTGTGCCAAGGAAATTGTGGACGGCGAAGTGGTTTTCGCTGGTGTCGGACTGCCGCTCGTCGTGGTGAGTTTCGCCATGGCCACGCATGCTCCGAATATGATCCTGTTCACCGAGGGCGGTTCCATCCGCGCGACCGCACCTCCCGGACTGGCCATAACGGTTGACGATCCCGCCCTTTTCTGCAACGGCGACGCCACCTTCGGTATGCTTTCCACGATGGCGGCCCTCCAGAGGGGCGAAGTCGACGTTGCGTTCATCGGCGGCGCGCAGATCGACAAGTACGGCAACATCAACTCGACGGGCGTGGGCGACTGGAGCAAGCCGGAATCGTTCACCTACTTCGCGGGAAGCGGCGGGGCAAACGATATGGCCACCTCCGGCAAGCGCGTGCTTGCGATCATGCCCCAGGATCCGAAGAAGTTCGTCGAGAAAGTGGACTACCTCACCACGCCCGGGTTCCTCGACGGCCCCGGCTCCCGTGAAAAGTGCGGAATGATCGGCGGCGGTCCCGCGGTCGTCGTCAGCACCATGGGCGTATTCGAGTTCGACAAGAAGACATGCGAGATGTATCTCGCCGAGTATTATCCCGGCCAGTCCGTGGAAAAGCTCAAGGCAAATTGCTCCTTCGATCTGAGGGTTTCTCCGAGTGTGAAAGAGACCGAGCCCCCGACGGAAGAAGAGATCACCGTTCTTCGCAATATCGATCCGACCGGCTTTTACCTGGGCTGATACGATCCCTTGAGTTTTGAACAGATCCATTCGGGCGGAGCCCAAAAGCTCCGCCTTTTTTATGTCCCGTGAGCGCGGGATCGGAAACTCCTTTGTTTTTTTTCTCATGAAAGAGCATAAATCTTCCGACCTTTTGGATGCAGGAGTCTATCCTGCAAGGGCCTTTTTCCTCCCTTCCCACTGGCGGCCGTTGTGGCGCCGGAGGTTTTCTGAATAATGAATGACGATTCGGGTCCCAATGATGAAACCTATTTTCGCTCGCTGAGGGAATACTCGCGAGTGGACGGATTTCTGCCGCTGCAGATCCGATTGGTCGGCGAAGGAGAGTGCAACCTGTTGTGCTCGCGCTCGTCGCAGGAATCGGTGCTGACCGAGCATCCCGATATGCCGGAGACCGATGACAGGGTGCTTACCGAGTGTCTGCGCGCGCTGAACGCCAAGCTCGATACGATTATCCGCATGCTTGCCTTTCAGACGATGGATTACAAGTCCTTAAAGCTCGAGCATGTCAATATCAGCGCGGGAGGGATTTATACGTTTTGTCCGAGCGAGTACAGCCCGGGCGACATGGTTGAAGTGAGATTCATGCTTCCCAGCATGCCGTATACGATCTTCTACGTTTACGGAAATGTCGTCAGGTGTGAACCGGCCAGGGGGAAATTCGCCATTTCAGTGGAATTTACCGAGATCGACGAGGATATTCGCGAAAGTATCGCCAAGTATGTCTTCGAAAGGCAACGGGAAATCATGCGGAAAAAACGGAGGCCATAGTCTGCCGGTATGTTCGTAGTAGTCGGCTTCCTCATAGTCATAGGGGCGGTGATAGGCGGGTATCTCATGGAGCACGGGAATCTCTCCCTGCTCTGGCAGCCCGCCGAACTGGTGATCATCTTCGGCGCGGCTTTCGGAGGATTTATCGTCGGATCGCCGATGAAGGTGATCATTGCCGTGAAAAACGGCCTGCTGAGAATGTTCTCGAGCAAGGTCTACGGCAAGAAGGACTATATCGACGCGCTTGTCCTGATGAGCGAAATTTTCTTCAAGATCAGGAAAGAGGGCCTTGTCTCGATTGAAAGCGACCTTGACGAGCCGGAGAAGAGCCCGATTTTCAAGAAGTACACGAGCTTTCTCAAAAACCATCATGCGGTGGCTTTTCTTACGGATACCTTGCGGACGCTTACGATCACGGACATCGAAGCCCACGAACTCGCGAACCTGCTCGAATATGAAATCGAAGCCCATTACGAGGAGGCGCTCATCCCGTCCAAGAGCATTGCCAACGTTGCCGACGGGCTGCCCGGCCTGGGCATCGTCGCGGCGGTTATGGGTATCGTTCTTACGATGGGCAAGATCAGCGAACCTCCGGAAGTGCTCGGGCACAGCGTGGGCGCGGCCCTTGTCGGGACTTTCCTCGGCGTGCTCATGTGCTACGGTTTCGTCGGCCCGGTAGCCCGCAACCTCGAAAATATCGCCAGCGAGGACCGGGAATTCCTGACGGTCATCAAGGCAGCCCTGCTCGCCTTTGTCAACACGCCCTCGCCGCAGGTCGCGCTCGAATTTGCGAGAAGAGTCGTCCCGAAAGACCTCAGGCCCACATTCCTCGATCTTGAGGCCACCATAAAGAAGGCGAAGAAGTAAAGACCATGGACGAAAAGCCCAAGAAGATCATAGTCAAGCACGTCAAGAAAGTCCACGGCGGCCACCACGGCGGGAGCTGGAAGGTGGCGTATGCGGATTTCGTGACTGCTATGATGGCATTTTTCCTGGTAATGTGGCTGCTTAACATGAGCTCCCAGGAAAAAAGGGCCGTTCTCGCCCAGTACTTCAAGCACTTCAGCCTGTTCGAAAAGGGCGGTCAGTCTTTTATGCATCAGGGTGGCACGAGACCTTCCGGACAGAATTTCTGGGGCGAGGAGATAATCGAATCGGGCGAACATGCGAGCGGCATCACAAACGACGAGTTGGCCACGAAGCTTATGACCGGGGTGGAGCAAGTCGCCACTCAGACCGGCAAGGAACAGGTGATGCTGGCTTTGACGGATGAAGGGATTCGCATCCAGATTGTGGATACCCGGGAAAACCCGATTTTCGCCGTCGGGAGTGCACAGTTGACCGATTCCGCAAAGAAGATTGTCCATTCGATTGGCAACGTACTGAAAAACTTCCCCAATGAGATCATTGTCGAAGGGCATTCCGACGCCTCGCCGGTAAAAAGCGAACAGGCTTCAAACTGGGACCTTTCGGTCGCCAGGGCCTCCTCGGCCAGGCGAGAGCTTGAACAGGGCGGAATCAGCCCAAGCCGCATTGCGCGAGTTGTCGGTTTTTCGGACAAAATGCCGCTCTACGCCAATTCCCCGGCCGACCCCAGAAACCGCCGCATAAGCATTGTTTTCTGCAAGAACAAGAAGATCAAACCGCCCGACAAGCTTGACTGGCTGGTCAAGCCTCCCGCATAGGAGATTTTTCTTTACTCCCAAAGTTATTGCTCCGATGCAAAGGGGGACGCAGTCTCCCTTTGCATGTGCCCCTCCGATTCGGTAATATGCCTCATTTCCACATTCGACGCAGTGAACAACCTTACCCTCAAGAGGTGCCGATCGTGTTGACACCGTTAATGGAGTGGAAGCTGAAGCGTGCGCTGCGCGCCCGGCGAATCGCTGTTGTGGGGGCATCTCCGGAGCAGTTGTCCATAGGCATGGGCCCCGTCTTCAATCTGGCGAACTCCGGTTTTACGGGAGACATCATTCCGGTAAACCCCAAATACGACCGGATGCTCGGACTCAAATGCTACAGTGATATGGAATCCATTGAGCCGCCGCCGGATCTTGCCATCCTCGTGCTGAATCCCCGCCTTTCCGTCGACATGGCCGAACGGGCCGGAAAGCTCGGAATCTGCGCAGTCACGATCGTGGTGGGCGGGTTCAACGAAATTCGTACGGACGGCGACGCGCTGAACGATCGGTTGCGGGAAATTGCCTACCGGTACGAAATGCCCGTCATCGGGCCGAATACCCTTGGGTTCAGCTCGGTTCGGGAGGGGCTTAACGGTATTTTCTGGCATCTCCCAAACGAACCGGGCCGGGTGGCCGTTATCTCTCAGAGCGGTGGCGTCGGGCTATCGATAGCAAACTGCCTGGAGGGGCTGCATTGCGGTCTCAGCCATTTCATAGGTGTGGGAAACCGCACTGTGGTGGACTTCGGGGATTACCTGCGCGCCCTTGGCGAGGATTCCGGCATCGGGGCATTCGCGCTTTTTGTTGAAGGCGTCGCGAGCCCGCGGAGCCTCTACGAAGCCATTTGCGAGGTCGCCGCTCGTACCCCCGTCGTGGTCTACAAGGGAGGAAAAAGCGAAGCCGTGTCAAAGGCTACAGTCACGCATACGGGAAGCCTCGCGGGAGAATACCGGCTCTACCGGGCCATGTTCAGGCAGGCCGGCGCCTTCGAGGTCGAGTCCTCGCAAGAGACCGCGGTCGCCGCCAAGGCTCTGGCCATGGTGCGCGCGCCGCGGGGAAATAAGTTGTGCGCCCTCACATTTACGGCCGGTCCTTGTATTGTGGCCATGGACCGTCTTGTAATGAATGGATGGGAGCTCCCGGACCTCAACGCGCGGGCCAAAGCCAAGGTTGTCGGTGCAATCGGCGAGAAGACCCCCGTCGAGATTCAGAATCCGGTCGATCTGACCGGGCCGGGATTTGTGCCGAAGGTCTATACGGGCGTTCTCGAGACGGTTCTGGCCGAGGACTACGATGCCTACCTTCTCGTATGGAACTGCAACCCCTTCATCCGGCCCCCATTGATAGAGCTTGTGTCTTTCATAGCGAAGCATCCGGAAAAAAGCGTTGTCGTGGCCGTTCTCGGCAGCTTCAACGATACCGGCCCGCATGTGCGTTACCTCTCTTCGCGGGGAGTCTGCGCCGTGACGACACCCGAAGACGGTGCGCTGGCGCTTAACGCGCTGCTCTCTCGCCACCGTTTTCTCCAAAGGGAGGGACTCCGATGATTCTGCCCGAGCATGAGGCGAACAGGCTGCTGTCCGATGCGGGGATCCCGGTGATGGCGCTTGCGGTTGCGACCGGTCCGGAAAGCGCTCGTGAGGCGGCCGGGAGGCTTGGCTTTCCCGTTGCGCTGAAGCTCTCTTCCGCAAAGTACACGCATAAGTCCGAAATCGGAGGCATTCGGCTGAATTTGAATAATGCCGACGAGGTGAGTGGCGCGTACGCGGAGCTCGACAGCCTGCGCAACTCGCTCGACCCCGAGGCCGGAATAATCGTCGAGGCCATGGCCCCCAAAGGCGCCGAGCTTTTCGTCGGGTACCAGCGCCATGAGCAGTTCGGGCCGGTGGTGAGTGTCGGTCTCGGAGGCGTTTTCCTTGAACTCACGGGTGACGTCGCGTTTCGGTTGCTTCCGGCAAAAAGAGCCGATTTGCGCGAGATGCTTCAGGAGCTGAAATCATGGCCGAAGCTCAACCGGGGCTTCCGAAGCATTCCGCCCGCGAATGAAGACCACCTGCTGAACCTGATCGAATGTGTTGCGAAGTTCGCGCTGAGTCGCAAAGAGTTGGCCGAACTCGATCTCAATCCCGTTATCGTAACGCCGGACGGGGCTTGGGCTGCGGACGCCAGAATCGTACTCGATTCCTGACGTTGCCCCGGGCCTGCATCGACCGGTACTTTTTGCCGCCATTTCCGGGAAATACCCGGGGATGAGAGGGAGCGCCCGCGAAATGAGCAGGTTTTTGATCGTGGATATCGGTGCGGGGACAATGGATGTCTTGTACTACGAAGACGGTTCGGACCTGCATTTCAAGGCTGTTGTCAAATCCCCCGTGCGCTACGTCTCGGAGCGGGTGGAAAAGAGCCGTGGCGACCTCCTGCTGACCGGATGCGAGATGGGAGGTGGAAAGCTCGCCGGCGTGCTGCGCGAGCGCGCGCGGAGATCCTTGGTTTGCGTAACGCGGTCGGCTGCGCTTACCCTCTCGCATGATCTGGAGAAGGTGAGCTCATGGGGAATTCGTCTGGTAACCGACGAAGAAGCCGCCGAAATGGCCGCAGGAGCGAAAGCCGAGCATATCGTTTTGGGGGATGTGCGCAGGGAGCATCTTGAACGGATTACCGAAGACTTCGGGGTGCCTTTCGAATTCGATTATGTGGGCGTGTGCGCCCAGGATCACGGAACGCCTCCGGCGGGCGTTTCGCACCTGGACTATCGTCATAACGTCTTTCGTGAAGCCCTGGAGGGAAATCCCTTCCCCCATGCTCTCGTCTACGAGGCAAACGGTGTCCCGCCCACCTTCAACAGGCTCAATTCCATCGCCCTGGCGGAAGCATCTCTTCCCGCCGCGCGGTGTTTCGTCATGGACAGCGGTATGGCCGCCATCACGGGAGCGGTCATGGATACCGAGGCCAGAAAGTGCGGGACCCTTCTCGTGCTCGATGTCGCGACTTCGCACACTGTCGGCGCGGCTCTGGTCGGCGGGGAGCTTGCGGGATTTTTCGAATATCACACATCCGACATCACCGCGGAAAAGATGGACGTGCTGCTGCATGGGCTGGCTGAGGGCACGCTGGAGCATTCCCGGGTCCTGAGGGAAGGCGGGCACGGCGCATACGTGCGCAAAGCGGTGGGGTTGCGGAATGTGGAGAGAATCGTTGCAACGGGGCCGAGGCGCGCGCTCGTGGAAAAATCCCGGCTCGATATCAGCTTCGGAGCGCCTCTGGGCGACAACATGATGACGGGTACGCTCGGGGTTCTCGAATCGATCAGAAGACGCGAAAACATGCCGAGCCTGATTGGCCTCTAGGGACGGCAAAGAGCGGGGGAATGATTCCCCCCGCACCCCCGCAAAATGAGCCGCGTAGCGGCGAGGGAGTGCGGGGGGCGCAGCTCCCCGCGCTTTTCAAAAGCGTTTTTCGGTACATTCTTGAACGCAAATGCGTATGAGTCCGGAATCGCGAGTGATGTGGGCTGAAGACGCGGCCATCATCCCGCAGCCGTGCCGGAGGTCTTTTTTTTGACGTCTCCGAAGGATCTGCGCTTCAGGTTTGACCGGGAGCCGCACACCCGCCCCGCCTCGCATGAGACAAGCGTTTCGGCGAATACTTCGATATCTTCCGGATCGTGTGTGATCATGACGACCGGAATGTCGAATCCTGCCAGGATCTGCACCAGCTCTTCGCGGAGCCTTGTGCGCAGGAGCGTATCGAGAGCTGAAAAGGGCTCGTCGAGCAGCAGCAGATCCGGATTCGTTATGAGGGCGCGGGCGAGGGCGACGCGCTGTTTTTGCCCCCCTGAAAGCTTCTCCGGAAAACTGTCGGCAAGATGGGCTATTTCGAATAGGTCGAGCATCTGCCCGACACGCGCCCGGTCCCGGCCCGATAGACGCCAGTGAAGAGTCCCTCCGAGGCCGAAAGCGATATTTTTCGATACCGTCAGGTGCGGGAACAGGGCGTAATCCTGGAACACAAAACCGATATTGCGCTGGCGCGGCGGTACGTCTATGCGGTTTTCGGAATCGAACAGCATGCGATCCCTCACCGCCACGTATCCGGAATCCGGCGTAATGAGGCCTGCAATGCAATGCAGGGTCAGGGTCTTGCCCGATCCGGAAGGGCCGAACAGGACCATGAAATTTTCCGTCGACGAAAAAGCCATGTCGAGGCAGAAGGTCCTGTCCCGGGATACGAGTTTCTTGGAGATCACAACGTCCAGAAGCGGCATGTGGCGTTTCCCGGTTTCCGGTGAGTTTTCCAGTCATAAATGATTCGCATGGCCCCGGGAAAGTCCCAGGCCGTGGCCTGTCGCCGGTAGTGTTCCCGGACCCAGGTTTCAGGATGAATCTATCCCATGCCCGGATTTTCCGCAAGCGGCGGTCTGCGGCATGGACGGCCGATCGTAGTCTTTCTTCCGCAACGTGCCTGAATTATCCGGGCATGCTCCAATTGCAGCCCGCCCTTGCATCGGCGAGATTCGTTCTTATATACCCCCCAGAGTTTTATTTTTTTTTCTAACCGATCCAGCATCCACATTTTTTTCAACATTCCAACCAAACTGCAATCTGAAAGGAGGCGCTTATGTCCGTCGGAAAGCGTGTCACGGCTGAATTTATCGGTACATTTTGGCTGGTCTTCGGCGGTTGTGGAAGCGCGGTGCTCGCCGCCGCTTTCCCGAAGGTGGGGATTGGATTGCTCGGGGTGGCGCTTGCTTTCGGTTTGACTGTCATGACGATGGCCTATGCAATCGGTCACATCTCGGGCTGTCACCTTAATCCAGCCGTTTCGGTAGGTCTTGTGGTAGGGCAGCGCTTTCCGGCATCGGATCTTGTCCCCTACATCGTTGCGCAGGTCGCGGGCGGCATTGTGGCCGGAGGGGTGCTCTACATCATTGCGAGCGGTCAGGCCGGGTTCAGTCTGAGCGGAGGATTTGCCGCCAACGGCTACGGCGAACATTCTCCCGGAGGGTATCCGCTCCTGTCGGCGCTGGTCGCCGAAGTGGTGCTGACATTCATGTTCCTGATCATAATTCTCGGGTCCACCGACAAGCGGGCGCCCCAGGGGTTTGCTCCCATCGCAATCGGACTCGGGCTGACCCTGATCCATCTCATCGGGATTCCGGTCACGAACCTGTCCGTTAACCCGGCCCGAAGCACCGGTCCAGCGCTGTTCGTGGGCGGGTGGGCTCTTGCTCAGCTGTGGCTTTTCTGGATAGCCCCCATCGTTGGAGCAGCGCTCGCGGGCGTGGCATATCGCGCCTTGGCGGGCGAAATAGCCCCTGCCGAGATCATCGGCGCCGCCGGAGAGACCACCTAGATTTTTTTGTCCCTGCAAGGACCCCAAAGTCAGGAGGCATATTCATGAAACGCGGGTTGGCTCAATGTGTGCTGGCGCTGCTGGGTTGCGCGCTCTTGTTGCCCTGCGGCGATGTCTTCGGCGCCTCGCGCGTCGTCCCGGACGGCACGGAAATCTTCGTGCGGACGGATACGCAGATCTCGATCGGCAATTCGCGCCCCGGCGACGTTTTCCCGGCAAGAATCGATGAAGACGTCTATGTTGACGATCATATGATGATGCGCCGGGGGGACCCTGCCGAGATACGGCTGGTCAGGATGCGTGAGGATACCGACGAGCTGGCGTTTCGGCTCCACACCGTCACGGTAAAAGGAAGAAAATACGACGTCAAAAGCGATACGGCCCGTGAGGTCGCGCGCCGCGAATCCCAGGACAGCAGCGGTTTGGGTACTGGAGGCAAGGCATTGCTGGGGGCTGCCGGCGGTGCTGCGATCGGAGGTGCCGTCGGGGGGAAGAAGGGCGCTTTGATCGGGGCCGCATCGGGTGCGGGCGGCGGCTTGATCTGGGCGGGAGCATCCGGGCGCGATGCGAAAGTGCCTGCCGGAACAGCGCTCGAATTCACCCTTCGCGAGGAAATCATCCTGAGAAAATAATGCCCCGGCCGCTCTTGCATCCGCAAGGGAAATCACCCTGTCCGCAGCAGGGGAAACGCTTGAACAATTTGTTTTCCGAAAGACCCCATCAGCCGGTAGGTAAATCGCTATGGGGCCTTCGTTTATCTGAAGTTGGACAGACATTGCGGGTCGGATAATCGCGCTTGAAAGATTGCTCGTCGTTGGATGTAAGGATTCTTGCAAACGCCCGTTCGAATGCTCTATGCTGTATCCCGCCGCAAAAATACCGATATCGAAGTGCCGCTCGCGATATTTGTGCCCGGGAAGAAACAGTGCCTTTTGCGGTGTGTGACCTACGTCCATGCCGTTTTGTTTTTGTACGGGACCGTCAACGGGATACCCATGCGAAGTTCGAATGCAGGCCGGAGCGAATCCGTTTTCGGAAGTCTCGGGATTTGCTTAACCGGTTCCGCCGATCGGGCATCGATGATATCTTTATTCGCTCAAGGAATTGGCCTGCCGCGTCGAAGAGAAGAGGGATATTCCGGCTTTATTGGCTTCTTCCGTGAAGAGCCTCGCGTGATCAGGTTCCCATTTCCTTTTGTATAATTCGATCGGCTGTTGTGCGGGGATTGCGCCTGCACATTTGCCGCGCGAATCGTTCTGTGCTTCCGAACAGCTATATCCGCCACTGCCCCAAACGGGGACCGGACATGGGGTCCGGCTTTCCCGCCTGCGGCTTCAGATCAGGGAAAGGAGCAATGCATGAAGGTGAAGCGGGATTTTTTTGAGGCCTTGTGCGAGGCGCTGGAGAAAATCGTCGGATCCCTCGACCATGACGAAGTGATGAAAAACGTGGTGCAATCCACAATCAAAGCAATGGGCTCGAAGGCTTGCAGTCTTCGGCTGCTCGACCGCAAAAGAGGCAGACTGATGCTCGGCTACTCCTCGGGCCTCAGTGAAGGCTATATCCGGAAGGGTCCGATTTTGATCGATGAGTCGGCTCTCGACAGAGAGGCCCTGACCGGCAAGACCGTATATGTGGAAAACGCGCAGACCGATCCTCGGTTCCAGTATCCCGAAAAGGCGAAGGCCGAAGGGATTGTTTCCCTACTTGTGGCGCCTCTGACCGCGGAGGGCAAGGTCGTGGGGATCATAAGGATCTATGCGGGCGAAGTCCGCCGGTTCGACGATGAAGAGATGAAGTTCCTGGAGGCCATGGCGCGCCTGAGCGGCCTTGCCCTGGAGAACGCCAGACTGCACGAAACCCTGCGGATGGATTTCGAACACCTGGTGGCCGACCGTTACAGAATCGACGAACTCTAGAAGGAGGCATCCGCCATGTTGAAGGTGGGAATCAACGGATTTGGAAGGATCGGACGTCAGGTCATCAAGGCGGCTCTCGATCGGCACCCCGACACATTGCAGATCGTGGCGATAAACGACCTTTTCGATGTGCAGACCAATGCGCGCCTCTTCAAGCACGATACGAACTACGGGACCTTCCCGGGGACGGTCGAAGCGAGCGGAAACGATTTGATCATCAACGGGAACCCGGTCAGGTCCTTTGCCGAACGGGAACCATCGAGGATTCCCTGGTACGAAATGGGCATCGACCTGGTCATTGAATCCACGGGAATTTTCACGACCGGCCCGAAAGCTTCGGCGCACCTGGAGGCGGGAGCCAGGCGGGTTATCATATCCGCGCCGGCCAAGCAGATCGACAAGACGATCGTCATGGGAGTAAATCATCAGGACTACGATCCGGAAAAACACCGGATCGTGTCCAACGCCTCCTGCACGACGAATTGCCTCGCTCCCCCGGTCAAGGTCATCCATGAGCGCTTCGGAATTCAAAAGGGCCTCATGACGACCGTTCATTCGTATACGAACGACCAGAGAATCCTCGACCTGCCCCACAAGGATCCGCGCAGGGCAAGGGCTGCGGCCCAAAATATCATTCCCACGACGACCGGGGCCGCAAAGGCCCTGGCGCTCGTCATTCCGGAAATGGAAGGCCGCTTCGACGGCTATTCTCTCAGAGTTCCGACGCCGACGGTTTCCGTGGTCGATTTTACGGCGGTTCTCGAAAAAGAGGCGGATACCGAAGCCCTGAGGTCCGTTTTGAGGGAGGCCGCAGCGAAGGAACTGAAGGGAATCCTCCAGTGCGAGGAGGAACCGCTCGTCTCCTCGGATTTCAAGGGAAATCCCCATTCCTCCATCGTGGACATCGAGTTTACCCAGGTCCCGATGGGCAATATGGCGAAGGTTGTTTGCTGGTATGACAACGAGTGGGGCTACTCCTGCCGTGTCGCTGACCTTGCCGACTACATCTGCCGCAGGGGAGGGTTCTGAGAGGAACCCGCTACTCCGGCGCTCAAAGCCATTCGAATTCCAGAGGACAGGAGAGCTCCATGCCGGTTGCCGATTACCAAACGTATGTGAAGATGTTGGATAGAGCCAGAGAGAACCGCTTTGCCTACCCCGCCATCAATGTCAGCTCGCTCACCACGGCAAACGCCGTCCTCAGGGGGCTGGCCGAGAGCCGGAGCGACGGAATCATCCAGGTATCGACGGGAGGAGCGGCCTTTGCGTCGGGATCCTCGGTCAAGGATATGGCGCTGGGGGCCATCTCCATTGCCGAACACGTCCACAGGGTTGCCGAACGGTACGACATTTTCGTCGCCCTCCACAC
>JAJFVB010000288.1 GCA_021372055.1 Desulfobacteraceae bacterium
GAACTCGGGTCCCTTTTTTTATTTCTGAATGAGCGCTGAAGGAAGGGAAGGTCATGCTGGTCGTAATGAACAAGGGGGCAACACCGGCCGAAGTAGAAGCCGTGGTCGGGGCGATAGTGGAAAAAGGCTATGAAGCCCGCCCCATTCCTGGAGGAGAAAGAGTCGCGATCTGCGTCCTGCACAATGAAGGCCCGGTGGATGCTTCCAAATTCTCGCACATGCCCGGCGTAAAGGACACCATTCCGGTCACGAGGCCCTATAAGCTCGTCAGTCGGGAATCGCAGGCGTGGGACACGGTGATCGACGTCGGCGGAGTGAGGATCGGCAACGGTCACCTGATCGTCATGGCGGGTCCCTGCGCCATTGAGAGCGAGCTTCAGGCGCTGACCATAGCGAGAATTGTGAAAAAGTCGGGCGCACAGGTCTTCCGGGGCGGCGCCTTCAAACCCCGCACCTCTCCTTACGCCTTCCAGGGCCTCGGGGAGGAAGGTCTCAAGATCCTGGCCAAGGTGCGCGAGGAGACCGGGATGCCCGTTGTGACCGAAGCGATCGATCACGAGGTCTTCGACATGGTCGAGGAGTATGCGGACATCATCCAGATCGGCGCCAGGAACATGCAGAACTTTAGCCTGCTGCGGCGCGCCGGAAAGGCGAGAAAGCCGGTGCTGCTCAAGCGCGGCATGGCGGCCACTATCGATGAATGGCTGATGGCTGCGGAGTATCTCATGGAAGGCGGGAATTACCAGGTGATCCTGTGTGAGCGCGGCGTCAGGACCTTTGCCCACCACAGCAGGAACACGCTGGACCTCTCGGCGATCCCCGTGGTTCGTCAGGAATCGCACCTGCCCATAATTGTCGATCCGAGCCATGCCGCCGGACGCCGCGACCAGGTGATCCCGCTTAGCCGGGCCGCGGTCGCGGTGGGGTGCCACGGGCTCATGGTCGAAGTTCATCATGCGCCGGAAACGGCCTTGAGCGACGGGCCGCAATCGCTCTACCCGGCCCAGTTCGACGATCTGGTGAAGCAGATCGGTCCGATTTTCGGGGTCTATAAGATGTCCACCAACGGATGCCGGGAAAATCGCGCGGCCTGCGTCCGGGCATAGTCCTGCGCCGCAGGGGAGGAGAGGAAGATGGAATTGGGGTTTTACCCGGATCGAACGGAATTCCGGAATATGGCTAAGAAAGGCAATCTTATCCCGGTGTGCCTCGAACTGCTGGCCGATACCGAAACGCCGGTTTCGGCCCTCGCGAAGATCTACGACGGTCGCGGGCCGGTGTTCCTGCTGGAAAGCATGGAGGGCGGCGAGCGCTGGGGCAGGTACTCTTTCCTCGGAAACTCCGCCACCAAAGCCGTGCGGGTTTACCGGGACGATGTGCGGATAGACTGCGGGGGGAAAACGGAACGGATTGCGCACGGGGGCGACCCGCTGGGCGTGTTGCGCTCGATCATGTCCGTCTACAAGCCGGTGAGCCTGCCGGCGCTGCCGCGTTTCTGGGGAGGAATGGTCGGCTTTTTTTCATACGAATTCGTATCCTTTTTCGAGTCGATCCCGAACAGGCTCCCCGGAGACGTTCCGCTGGCGCACTTCATCCTCCCGGGACAGCTTTTCATCTTCGACAACGTGCGCCACACTCTCAGCCTGGTCGCCTACGGCATGATCGAAAACGGAGATGTCGACGGAGCATACGACCGGGCGATGGAGACCCTTTTCAGGATGCGTGAGAAGCTCTCGCGGACTCCGACGATCCGAAACCGCAAGGAGCAATCCCGGGGCGGTTTTCGCCTGGAAGCCCGGCCCGAGCCCGACCACTTTCGTTCAGGTGTAAAGAGAATCAAGGAATACATCACCGAAGGCGACATCATCCAGGCTGTCTATTCGCAGGAATTCACCTGCGCGAATCCTCCCGATCCGTGGTCTCTCTACCGCGCGCAACGGTTCATCAACCCGTCGCCGTATCTCTATTTCCTCCATTTTGAAGAGACGGTTCTCGTGGGTTCTTCTCCGGAAACCATGGTCCGGCTCGAAAACGGGATCGCAACTCTGCGTCCCATCGCCGGGACGCGCCCCAGGGGCAGGAGCGAGCAGCAGGACCGCGAGCTTGCGGACGAACTCCTGCGGGATGAGAAGGAGCGGGCCGAGCACCTGATGCTGGTGGACCTCGGCCGGAACGACCTCGGCCGCGTTGCCGAAACCGGAACGGTCCAGGTGACCGACCTGATGATGGTCGAGCGCTATTCGCACGTCATGCATCTGGTGTCCAACATTCATTGCGATCTGGCCGGGCGTCTGGACGGCTTCGACCTGTTCCGCGCGACATTCCCTGCGGGCACTCTCAGCGGAGCACCGAAGGTCAGGGCGATGGAAATCATCGCTGAACTGGAAAACGAGCCACGGGGACCGTACGGCGGGGCGATAGGCTATTTTTCCTTCACCGGGAACATGGATTTCGCCATCACGATCCGGACGGCGTGCATTCGGGACGGCGTCCTGACCGTGAGAGCGGGTGCGGGAATCGTCGCCGATTCCGACCCGGAAATGGAGCGGCTCGAAACCATCAACAAGGCGAAGTCCATTCAACGGGCCCTTCAGTTGCTCGAAGACGGCGGGACCAAATCCGGCGCGGAAGAAAGCGCCACGACCCGCGCAGCCTGAAAGGAGAAGACCAATGCTTTTCATGATCGACAACTACGATTCGTTTACATACAACCTTTACCAGTACTTCCGGATGCTTGGGTCCGAAGTAGAAGTCGTGAGAAACGATGCCGTGTCCATCGAGGCCATAGAGGAACGAAAGCCCGCGGCCATAGTCATTTCGCCCGGCCCCTGCAGGCCCGAAGACGCGGGAGTGTCGGTCGCCGCCATCCGGAAATTTTCAGGCACGGTTCCGATCCTTGGAATCTGCCTCGGCCACCAGGCGATAGCCTCGGCTTTTGGCGCCGCGGTGGTGCATGCAAAAAAACTCATGCACGGGAAAGTCTCAACCGTCACGGCCGACGGCAAATCGATCTACAACGGCATCAACAGCCCCTTTCAGGCGATGCGCTACCATTCGCTCGCGGTGGCCGGTCACACGCTCCCCGAATGCCTCGAAATAACCGCCCTCGCCGAGGACGGCGAGATCATGGGCATCCGGCACAGGGACCATCAGACCGAAGGCGTCCAGTTTCATCCGGAGTCGATCATGACGCCGGTGGGAAAGCGGCTTCTGAAAAACTTCTTGAGCATGGCAAATGGCGGCGCACGCATGGGAGGGAATGGAAAATGATTCGGGATTTTCTGAGCAGGCTGATTCGCAGGGAAAACCTGACGGAAGAGGAGATGTCGGGGCTGATCGGAGAGATCATGTCCGGAACGGTTACGGATGCGCAGATAGGCGGGGTGCTCGCCGCTCTCTCAAGCAAGGGGGAGACCTTCGCCGAACTGGCAGGGGCCGCGAGGGCGATGCGCCGCAAAGCGGTGCGGATTCAGACCAACGCGGACGTCGTTGTCGACACTTGCGGAACGGGCGGAGACGGCCTCCATACATTCAATATTTCGACGACGGCGGCTTTTGTCGTGGCCGGATGCGGCGTGACCGTCGCCAAGCACGGAAACCGCTCGGTATCGAGCAAATGCGGGAGCGCTGATCTGCTCGAAGCACTGGGCGTGAACCTGGAAGCCGGGACCGAAGTTGTCGAGGAGGCGGTGAGGGAAATCGGAATAGCATTTCTTTTTGCGCCGCTTTTCCACGGGGCCACGCGGCACGCTGCGAGGGCGAGGAAAGAACTCGGGGTCCGCTCGATATTCAATATGCTGGGACCGCTCACCAACCCGGCCGGAGCCAACTGCCAGTTGATAGGGGTCTACGCCCCGGAGTTGACCGAAATGTTTGCCCAGGCGCTCCGCCTTCTCGGCGCGAGGCGAGCCCTCCTTGTGCACGGGCATGACGGCCTCGACGAGATCAGCGTCTGCGCTCCCACGCGCATCTCCGAACTGAAAGGGGGCAATATCAGCACCTACGACATCACTCCCGACCAGATGCTCGGCAGGACGGCAAGGCCGGAGGATCTCACGGGCGGAAACCCGTCTGAAAACGCGCGGATCACCCGGGACATCCTAAACGGCGAAAAAGGGCCCAGACGAGACGTGATCGTTCTCAACGCGGGCGCGGCCCTGGTTGCGGCGGGCGTCGCAAAAACTTTGCCCGAAGGCATGGGACTTGCCGAGGGTTCGATCGATGAAGGGCGAGCGCGGATGAAAATGGAAGCGCTTGTTCGCTACACCAATGAAAACGCATAGAGAGGGATCTCAGATCCGATGACGGATTTTCTCAGCAGGATCATCGAACATAAGGAATCCGAAGTCGCCGCGGCGAAAAGGCTGGTGCCCGAAACCGCGCTCAGGTCGGAAGCCGAATCGCGGGGGCCGTCACGACGCTTTTTCGACCGCATCTCCAAGCCGGGCCCGGCCGGTATGAACGTGATCGCCGAAATCAAACGCGCCTCGCCGTCGAAGGGGAAAATCAGGGACGATGTCGATCCGGCGCGGTATGCGCGGATGTACGAGCAGGGCGGGGCGGCGGCAATTTCCGTTCTGACGGATTGCCGGTTTTTTTGCGGCAGCCCTTCGGACCTCATTGCCGCCAGGTCCGCATCGAGTCTTCCGGTGCTGAGAAAGGACTTCGTGATCGGTCCGTACCAGGTCTACGAATCCGCCGCAATGGAAGCCGATTGCATGCTGCTGATCGTGCGGGCCCTTTCGCCCTCCATGCTGACGGACCTCATTTCGCTCGGCCGCGAGCTCGGAATGGCGGCGCTGGTTGAAGTGCGCGACAAAGAGGAGTTCGACGCCGCATTACGCGCCGGTGCGCGAATTATCGGCGTAAACAATCGGGATCTGAGGACTTTCAAAACCGACATCGAAACAACGATCGCTCTTGCAGGGCGCAATGCGGACGGGCGGGTAATGGTTTCGGAAAGCGGCATCGGCGGTCGGGAGGATATCGAGCAACTGCTGCGGGCCGGGGTTTCGAACTTCCTGATCGGTGAGAGCGTGATGCGGGCCGAGGATCCCGTCGGCGCGCTCAGGGCGCTGCACGGAGCAAAAGATGGATGAATCCATGCATGGCGGAGTGCAGGTGAAAGTGTGCGGTCTGACCGCACCCGATGAAGCCGCTGCGTGCGCGGGGGCGGGAGCCGATGCAATCGGGCTTGTGTTCTACCCGCCGAGCCCCCGTTTCGTCGACGATGGGCTTGCAAGGGAAATCAGTTCGAGCCTGCCCGGAGATGTCGATAGAATCGGGGTTTTCGTGGACGAGTCTTTTCCCGCGATTCTGCGAAGGATCGAGGGCTGCGGGCTGTCGGGCGTTCAGCTTCACGGCCGGGAGACGCCGGAAATTGTGGAGATCCTGATGGCGGGGGGAGTGCGCGTGATCAAGTCCATTTTTGCGCGGAGAAGTCCCGGGCCGGAAGACGCATCGCTTTATGCGCCCACCGCCTATCTCGTCGAGAGCGGGGAAGGTCCGCTTCCCGGTGGAAACGCGGTCGCCTGGAACTGGGGGGAGGCCCGGAAACGGATGGGGCGGCTCCCGTGCATCCTTGCGGGAGGGCTGACCCCCGGGAATGTGACGGAAGCCATCAGGCAGTTCAGTCCCGATGCGGTTGACGTAAGTTCGGGCGTTGAATACGCGCCGGGCCGGAAAGACATCGCCAGAGTCAGGGAATTTTTGCAGGCCGTACGCAGGGCGGAACTGCTGCGGGAGCCAGGGAGGATATTCCAATGAAACTTGCACAGGACCTTATGACCGGAAACTTCATGCCGTCTTCGATCCAGCCGGATGCGCGGGGGCATTTCGGACCCTATGGCGGGCGCTATGTGGCCGAAACTCTGATGCCCGCCCTGATCGAGTTGGAAAGGGCGTACGAGACGATCTGCAGCGAGGCCGCTTTTCAGGCCGAACTGGCGCAGTTGCTGCGGGATTACGCCGGGAGGCCGACGCCGCTTTTCAGGGCAAAACGGTTGAGCGCGCACATCGGGGGCGCTTCGATTTATCTGAAGCGGGAGGATCTTGCGCACACCGGCGCGCACAAGATCAATAACACCATCGGGCAGGCGCTGCTCGCAAAATGGATGGGCAAGGGCAAAGTCATAGCCGAGACCGGAGCCGGGCAGCACGGGGTGGCCACCGCGACGGTTGCCGCCCTGTTTGGCATGGAATGCAAGATTTTCATGGGAGTCGAGGACATCGCGCGTCAGGCCCCGAACGTGCTCCGTATGAAACTGCTGGGCGCGGAAGTCGTGCCGGTGGACTCCGGCACCGGGACTCTGAAGGATGCCATGAGCGAAGCCATTCGGTACTGGGTCGGCGCTGTGCGCGATACATTCTACATAATCGGTTCCGTTGCCGGGCCGCATCCTTACCCCGCGATGGTGAGGGATTTCCAGCGCGTGATCGGCGATGAAGCCCGGCGGCAGATCATCGAGGCCGAAGGCGTGCTCCCGCAGATGCTCATCGCCTGTGTCGGGGGCGGGAGCAACGCGATGGGGCTTTTCTACCCCTTCCTCGATGATCCCGTGAAAATGGTGGGAGTCGAAGCCGCGGGACTGGGAATCGAAACAGGAAAGCACGCGGCAACGCTTGGAGCGGGTAAAACAGGCGTTCTGCACGGCTCCAAATCCTATGTCCTGCAGAATGCGGACGGGCAGATCACGGAAGCGTATTCGGTTTCGGCCGGCCTGGATTATCCGGGTGTCGGACCCGAGCACGCAATGCTCAAGGACTCCGGCAGGGTTCGCTACGAGAGCGTGAAAGACGGCGAGGCGCTCGAGGCATTTCACCTGCTTAGTGTGCTCGAGGGAATCATCCCGGCCCTGGAGAGTTCCCACGCGGTGGCGCGCGCCATGGTCGAGGCCGCGGCTCTGCCGAGCACCGACAATATCATCGTGAATCTCTCGGGAAGAGGTGACAAGGACCTTGGAATCGTCACCGGCAGTGGCAGGCAACCCGATGGAAAAAGAGGCTCCCATGAGTAGGATACGGAAGACATTCGAAAAGTTGAACGGGAAAAAGGCCCTGGTCGGTTTTGTTACGGCAGGCGACCCAACGATAGAAAAATCCCTGGAAATCATTGAAGAGATGTGCCGGCGCGGCCTGGACGTCCTGGAGCTTGGAGTTCCCTTCTCCGATCCGACCGCAGACGGTCCGGTCATTCAGCGCTCATCGACCAGGGCAATCGGCTCGGGGGTGAACCTGCGCGCGGTGATCGAGATGGTTCGAAAGATCAGAGGGTTCAGCACGATTCCGGTCGTTGTGTTCACCTATTATAACCCGATCATCGCCTACGGGACGGAAGCGTTTTGCAGAGATGCCGTGGATGCCGGGGCGGACGGTCTTCTCGTTGTGGATCTGCCGCCCGAGGAATCGGACGAACTCACTGACATCCTGGGTGATGGACTGGACCTCATCAGGCTCATCGCGCCCACCACGCCTCCGGAGAGGATGAAACGCATCGCTGAAAAAGCTTCGGGGTTCCTCTATCTGGTCTCGATGACCGGGGTAACGGGAGCGGGGGGAATAGACCACAACGAACTAGCCTCCGTTGCGGATCAACTGAAAGAAGCATGCAAAGATCTGCCCGTGTGCGTGGGATTCGGGATTTCCACTCCCCGGGATGTCGTGCGCGTAGCGCCCCTTTGCGATGGCGTCGTTGTGGGGAGCGCCTTTGAGCGTGCGATAGAAGAGAGCTTGGCCGGAAATCCCGTTGACAACGTGGGGAAACTGGTCGCTTCGTTGAAAAAAGCGCTTCCGTCCGCAATACCGGCGGAAAACGGGTAGAACCTCTGATAGACCCGTCAACATCCCCTCGGAGAGTTGCCTCCGGGGGCCGGAAAAGCCTTAAGAAGATTGCGTGCCCTTTTTTGATGCAGACTGTCTCGGAAAAAAGCCAAGCCGGATAATTCCGGCCTGGCTTTGATGCTATGTCGATTGGCGGAGCTTAGTGGGACGGATGATGATATGGAGGATAATTACTGGCGCGATCTCCCGCGCCAAAATCGTAATCTCTTTGGGGCGTGACCGCCCTGCTGTCATAGCTTCCGCTGGTATAGGCCCCACTGCGATCCCTGTCCCTGCTGGTCTGGTCCTGAGGTGCGTTGGACAAGACGACGGCAAAAAGTACCAGCATAATCGAAAGGCTCTGTTTTATGGTCATGGTTGAACTCCTCATTTCATTATGAAGAATTACTATTCTTTAGCTCCATCGGAATCTAAGAACAACTATCGAATGTGTCAATTTGCGTCATAGGAGGAATTCGCATCTCCCGCAATCCGGCTAAAGCGGGGACCGGCAAGGCGTGGAGGTTCCTCGTCCGGGTCGGATGCGACGGGCCGTCCGGCAGCTGCGGAGATCCCTTACGAGCGCGCGGAGGATAGCTATTCGGGGAAAAGTATGATATAAACCGTATTGATCGTTTTTTTATTTGAATCGAGGAGTCTGGATGTTTTTTTTGATCGGTGGGGTGCAGCCGAAAACGACTACTTTGGATCAGACCCCATGGATTTGCCCCGCCTGCGGAGTGGCCCAAGCTCGGCTGAAACGGACCGATCAGTACGTCAGTCTCTTTTTTATTCCTCTCTTTCCGGTTAAAAAAGGCAATCCTGTTTTGGTATGCGGAAGATGTGGAGTTATCTCTTCTCCTGACTTGAATTCAAGGAGAATCGGGCGGGAACTGAGGGACGGATGTCCACGATGCAAGTACCCCGTTGAACCGGGCTACCGGTTTTGTCCGGGCTGCGGGGGGCAATTATGAAGGCGGGCGCATATGGTGCTAAAGATGAATGAAAGCAAGAAGGTCCTGAATTTCCCCACTGTTTCGAGACCTAACATCGAGGAGGTCCTGACGCTGTTCCTCAAGGACCAGCAAAAGCGGCTCAAGACCCGCACTTTCAACCGGTACGAGGAGGTTATCGACCTCCTTCGGCATTGCCTCAACGGCAACGGGTACCACGATCTGGATACATCGTCGGAAGTCGCGCTGTACGAAAAACTCTATTTTCAGAAAAATCTTGAATTTTGCCTGATCTTCGGCCCTGAAAAAATTCTTCACTCGCTTGGGAGTTTTTTGAACTACTTCATGATCAGGAAGGTGATGGCTTCCGAGGCATTGTTGCAGGCCGCCGGAGTAGTCACAAAAAAGCTCGTGCGGTGGCTGGAGGAAAACGGCTATATCGATGCGGAGACGGCGGAGCGCGGAATCCGGCTTGCGGCGGAAGCGGCGCGGGAACTGCCCGCGGCGGAACGGCTTGCCAGACTGCTTTACGAATACGCGCAGAGTCATGCTCCGAGGTACTGGACGGCTGAACTGGACGATTATTTCACCATCGATCAGGTCCATCCGGGGATTCTCATCCTGTCGGGGGTTGTGAGTTCCGGGATCGTCGAAGTTCGCGTGCCCAAAGAGATCACGGAACACTGCCGAAAAGGGTGGCAGATAAATCTGCTTCTTGGGAAAACGAGAAACGGCTGGTGCATTCTCGAAACCGGGAACGTCTATCCTTGCTGAGATGGGCGGGATTTCGGCGCCCCCGGGCGGCATCCGGGCGCGAATCGGACCTGGATCGGCATGTATCGGAATTTTGAATCATCACGGAGGCGGGCCGGAGTGTCCGCCTCCGTTTTGTTTTCATTCCGTATCAGAGAAGACTGTTCACGTGATCCCAGTTGATCAGGTGGTCGATGAAAGTCTGGAGATAATCGGGCCGCCGATTCTGGTAGTCGAGGTAATACGCGTGTTCCCAGACGTCCACTGTCAGCAGCGGTTTTGCGCCGTGTGCGATGGGCGTATCGGCGTTGGCGGTTTTCATCACGGAGAGCTTGCCGTCCTTTAGGACAAGCCATGCCCACCCGCTTCCAAACTGAGTGACCCCCGCATTTTTCAGCTCTTCGGCGAATTTTTCATAGCTGCCGAAATCCGCGTCTATTTTTTGGGCAACAGCTCCCGTGGGTCGTCCGCCGCCGTTTGGCTTCATGCATTTCCACAGGAACGAGTGATTCCATGCCTGAGCGACATTGTTGAAAATTCCGATCCTGGACGCATCGCCGGCGACCTGCTTGATGATGGCTTCGGCTTCCTGATTTTCGAGGCCGGTGCCGGCCAGAAGCTTGTTGCCGTTGTCAACGTAGGCTTTGTGATGCTTGCCGTGATGGAATTCAAGCGTATGCGCGCTGATGTGCGGTTCGAGCGCGTTCTTCGGGTATGGCAGATCAGGCACTATAAGAGCCATTCTATCCCCTCCTTATCATCGGTCTGCAGTTTTGGACGGCTAAACGGCGAAGCACATGGGTCCCGCTAAATCCCTCAGACAATAAGCACTGAGTCCTGGCGGTTCAAGGGAGAACCGCGCGCTATTGGAGCGGGGGATTGAAATAGCCGAGCCGCAGGTCCGGGAATTCGTTATGAAGGCGCGAGATCAATTCCGGGATCCCGAGCTTCTTCTCGGTGAGGTCTGCGCCCAGATTCTCCAGGTACCATTCGGGATCGATATTGAGGTTCCTCATCTGGATGAGATCGAGCCGCGTCTGGGAGACCAGCCTTTCGAGCGCTTCCCACTCGCTTTGCTGGTCGGTGAAGCCGGGAAGGACGAAATAGTTGATCGAAGCAAAGCCGCCGTTTCGCTTTACGACGGAAATCGAGCGCACGGCATCATCGAAGGTGTACCCCGAAGGCCGGAAATACTTGTGGTAATAATGCGGTCTGGCGCTGTTCATGCTGACCCGTATGCTCTGCAGTCCGGCGCGGCAGAGTTTTGAGACCTCGTCGGGAAGGCTTCCGTTCGTATTGAGGTTGATCGTCCCGCTTGAGGTCGCCTGCCGCATCGAAGAAATTGCCGCTTCGATGGTCTTTGCCTGCAGGAGCGGTTCGCCTTCGCATCCCTGTCCGAAACTGACGACCGCCCGCGGCGCCTTTTGAAGATGCGGCACGGCTACGCCGCAGATTTCCTCGGGAGTGGGGACGAAGGTTATTCTGTCCTGCGTGGCGGAAAGACCTTCCTGGCGCTGATAGCTGATGCAGCCGAGGCAGTGGGCATTGCACGCGGGAGACGTGGGCAGAGGCGCTTCCCACCTGTCCATGAAAAGATTTCTTGCGGCGGGGCATCCATAGGTGAGAGCGCACCTGCCGAGATGCTGGACGAGCCTGTTCTTGCGCTCGGCTTTCATGCGCTTTCGGGCGTTTCGCTCGATTTTTTGAGGATCGAAGTTCCGCAGGTCCTGCCGCTGATCCAGGTCTATGCGTACGGCCGGAACCACGAAACCGCCATTGAGCCAGCCGACGGCGGTATAGGCGAAAAGGGGAAGGAGCGGCGCGCCGTGGAGCCTCTGATAGGCGGTGGAGTATATCTGAGTGTAAGCGGGGGCCATGAATGCGGCGACCGCGCGGACCGGTTTTTCCGGGTTGGAGGGATCGGAAGGGAGTGCCTTAAAGCATTTCCGAACGGGGTCGAATCCCACGGGATGGCGCTCCGGAAGCAGAAACAGTTCGCTGCCTTCCGGGAGCGGAATGAGTTCGGAGGCCTTCGGGCGCTTCCATTCGAGCGCGCTGGCTCCCGCCATCTCTAATGCGGGCCAGTCGAAAATATTGCCATCTGAGTCAGCGTAGACGAGCGCCGGCCTTCTTTTCATCGGAACAGTCAAAAATCTCCTTAAAATCGAAAAAGCGTGCTTTACTCACGTGCTTGAGATTATAAAGCAAATGCTCGAGAAATTCGAAGGCAAAGGGAGTCATTCTCTGGTGATGAATGACAATTCCGGTCTTTTCCTTGCGATCGCACAGGGAGGAGATCTGCCGCAGGAGATCTGCGAAGTCCTCGGCCGGCGCCTTCGGCGTTCGGAAGTGCAGATCCAACTGAACCGGCAGATGATTAAGACCCGCCGGCAGCCTCAGTCCTGACGGAAGTGAAGGCTCGGTCGAAATGCCGCGAAAACCGAGCTTCTGGAGGATTTTAACGCTGGCCGCCGAAAAGCGGTTCCATGGTGGAGTAAACACCGGCACAAAATAACTGCCGAATATGTTCTCCATCTTCTGGCGGCCCTGGAGAATGTCCTCATACTGCCGTTCCGGGGTGCGATCGCTTCCGAATTCGCACTTCTGGCCGGACTTCTGCCAGTTGACGTGACGCCAGCCATGCTGATGCCAGCTCCAGAGGTCTTCATCCACAGGCGCGGCGGCAAAGAGACGATCCTGCCTGGCATCGCTCAGCCACGCCGGGACGACCGCCATGGCGAGGGGAATCTGATAGTGCCGGAACAGTCTGCTGAGCGCGACGAAAGCCTGGCCTGCGATTCCAATATCGTCGGCGCGAAAGAAAATGGGAGGAAGGTGTTCTCGTGCGAGCCTGGACATTGCGACATCCAAGGCAAATCGCCAGTCCGGGGCCGGGCTTTTCCAGAGCTGGGAGCATTGCCTGGGGGCGTAGGAAACACCTAGCCCCAGATTTTCAGCGCCAAATCGGGGTGCGCCCTTCATGGGTACTCCTTTGGAGTCATCCATCCAAGAGGGTTAATACTGTTATGGATAATCTATAGGAATGTGCGGGCTGGAGCGGGATCGTATAGCAATCACCCCGCAAGGAAATTTACAGGACGGCGTTACCATAGTCAAGTCAGTAAATATGCATAGCGAACAAAGCATCGATTATTTATTTGCATGAAAGTAAATGACATTGGAAATAGAAAGTCCAAGTTCAATGGATAAGGACAGGGCGTTCCAGCGCCGGATAAAGAACCATGTCACGGGACCGCTGCACAGGTTCGCGGCCGTTGTCCCGCAGGAGGTAGCGCCGGTGTGTCTGAGGGAAATCGAGTCACTCGGGATACAAGGTGCGGAGATTACCGAGGCCGGCGTGGAATTCCCGGGTAAGCTCAAGGACGCATACGCGTGCAATCTCTGGCTGAGGACGGCCAGCAGGGTCCTGTGCAGGCTTTCGGAATTTCGGGCGGGCATATCCGAAGAGTTTTTTTACAAGGTCACCCAGGTCCCCTGGGAGCTTTGGCTCGATCCCGCGCTTCCACTCGATGTCGAATCGCACGTGGAATATTCACGCATAAGCCATGAGGGGAAGGCGGCGGAACTGCTCGAAGACGGCATCCGCAAGGTGTTCCGGGACCGGGGGACGGCCGGAGGCATGGGTTCGGAGAAAGGCGAAGCGCAGCGGATCATCCTGCGAATCGTCCGGAACCATTGCCGGATAAGTCTGGACACCACCGGAGCGCATCTTCACCAACGAGGCTACCGCAGCGTGCATTCGGGAGCACCTCTGAGGGAGACTCTTGCCGCGGCGATTCTGCTCAGGGCGGGATGGTCCGGAGACCGTCCCCTGATAGACGGAATGTGCGGAGCGGGAACCTTCCCCGTTGAGGCCGCGCTCATTGCCCGAAAACTGCCCCCGGGTCTTTTCCGAAAATTCCTGTTCGACAGG
>JAJFVB010000293.1 GCA_021372055.1 Desulfobacteraceae bacterium
CGGGAAAACTGCTCATCGAGCACACGCGCCCGAGCTGGTTCATCTTCTCGGACGGCTTCAAAAAAACCCCGCTGAGAAGCTTTTACAAGACCTCCTTCGATCTGCTGTGCGCCACGATCGGCCTCATTCTGACCGCGCCCCTTATGCCTTTGATCGCTCTGGCCATACGGATCGACTCCCCCGGCCCCGTATTCTTCCGGCAGGTTCGCGTCGGAGAAAGCGGCAGGAAGTTCAGGATCTGCAAGTTCAGGACCATGTCGCAGGACGCCGAAAAGAAGACCGGCGCCGTCTGGGCGACGGAAAACGATCCCAGGATAACGCGAGTCGGAAAAATCCTGCGCAAGACGAGGCTGGATGAACTGCCGCAGATCTTCAACGTCCTCAAGGGGGACATGAGCATCGTGGGTCCCAGACCCGAGCGTCCCGAGTTTATCGAGGAACTGAGCCGCATCATCCCCTACTACGGGGTCAGGCATGCGATAAAGCCGGGCATAACCGGCTGGGCCCAGATCAAATACAGCTACGGAGCCTCGGTGGACGACGCCGTCGAGAAGCTCAGGTATGACCTCTATTACATCAAACATTGCTCTCTCATTTTTGACCTGCTGATAGTTATAGAAACCATCAAGGTAGTCCTGTTCGGAAAGGGAGCGCGATAGAGCGCCCGGAAGGAGTTTACAATGGAGTACAAGCAATTGTTGCCCCGGCTGGGGCGGATTTCCCTCATTGCAGCCGCCATGTTGATGATGGTGGGATGCGGAGGATTGCCGAAAGACTATGCCATGTCTTCACAGACGATGCATCAGAACACGCAATCCGCGGCCTACAAGATCAACAAGGGCGACACGATCGAAGTCAAGTTCCCCTACACCGAGAACTTCAACGAAGACGTGATCGTTCGAACGGACGGCCAAATATCGACCAGGGTTGCCGGAGAGTTCGAAGCGGCCGACCTGACCACCGCGCAACTGGGTGAGAACATCAGGCAACGGGCATCGGCCCGCCTGAAGGACCCGATGGTCGTGATCAATGTGAAAAACTCGGCCCTGAAGGTCTACGTGGGAGGCGAAGTGGGGACGCCCGGCTTCGTGGGTTACCGGGACGGCATTACGGCGCTCCAGGCCGTCTTCGAGCGCGGCGGGTTTCGAGACTCCGCCCAGTGGGACAAGCTGATCGTATTTCGCACGGAAAACAACGAGACGAAACGTATCGAGCTGGGAGTGGATGCCGTTGCCTCAGCCTCGCTTTCGCCAAGCGACGTCATCTTTGTGCAGAAGTCGGGAATGGCCAAGGCGGGCCTGGCCGTCAAGCAAATTCGAGACCTGCTTCCCGTACCAACCGGGGCATCAATGGCCATGTATTAGAGATAGGGAAAGGCAACGAACGGTCGAAGGCTTCAACGCAGAACCGAAAGCCTACGGCAATATCGTCCACAGAGGTGAACCATGCAATCATATTCAGGAAGTATGACCACCCAGCGTCTGAAGGATTTGCCGCAAATTCTCAACAGGCACTGGAAACTCATGTTGGCGGTCTTTCTCGCGGTTACTGTGCCCGTCATCGCCATTTCGTTAAGTCGGCCCAGCGTATACACGGCATCGGCCAAGATACTGATCGAAAACAGCAGGCGAGTTAACCTCGAACTCTCCGGGAGTTTGAGCGAGCATATGGAAAAATTCGCCGTTCCGATCGAGAGGATCAATTCGCAGGCGGAGATTCTCAAGAGTAGACAGTTGATCGGCGAAATACCCGTAGCGCTCGGGATGGCGAGCACCGATTCGGACATCAAGGCCCTTACCGACCGGCTCATGCGTACAATCGAAATCCGGGTTGTGCCGCAGTCCACCATGATCGAGGTCAACTATTCCAACAAGGATCCCGTGCTTGCCGCCAACGTCGTAAACACGCTGGTCGATCTCTACAAAAACTATCATCTCAAGATGCTTGAAGGCGACAACGTCGCCACCTTCTATCGCTCGCAATACAACGAGGTCGAAGCGGCACTCAAGCAAGATTATGAAAATCTGAAAGAACTGCGCAAGAAAGCGGGCGTCCTCTTCGACGTTTCCGAGGAACAGAAGGGCATAAACGACCAGATTCACGGTTTGCGGCTCCAGTTGGCCAATCATGACATAAAGGCGATGGAAGCGGAGGCCTTCCTCAAGGGCCTGGAGAACGAACTCGCCAAGACGCCAAAAACGGTGAAAACCCTTGTTGAGATGGCCCAAAACCCCGATCTGCTGCCGCTTTCCCAGCGTCTTGTGACCCTGGAATCCGAGCGCAACGCCCTTGAGACCAAGTACACCGCCGAGTCCCGGGAAGTTAAGGACAAACTCGAGGAAATCGCGGTGACCAAGAAACGCATCAAGGCAACCCCGCAGCTTATAGAGGGCAAGAACGCCTTCTCCCTTAATCCTCAGTACCAGGGACTCGAGGATAAGATCGCCCTTGCCCGGGCCGGACTCATCGGCACCAAAAACGCCCGTGACCAGATCGCCACGGAAATCGCTCAGAACGAGACGAGACTGGCCAACCTGCACAAGTACTCCTACGACCTCGTCGTTGCGGAAAACAGGCTCGCATCTCACAAAAAGAGCCTTTCCGAGCATATAGCAAAACTGCGAGATGCCGATTTCGTGGATTCAATGAACCGAGAAGCCATCACCACGGTCAACGTCGTTCAGACCGCGGACACGTTGCTGCCCGACAGCCGCGTGCTCATGATTTCCATAGCCATGGCCATGCTGTTGGGCCTCATGCTGGCATGCGCCATAGTGATCCTGCTCGAGAGACTCCGCCCGGTCATCAGCGACCTGGAGCAGGTCAAAGACATTCTCAAACTGCCCGTGCTCGCCACGATATCCCGGAGATAATTCTCTCGGCAAGGCTGGAGTCCCGACATGTACGAACAATATTACGGGTTCACCCGGAAACCATTCAGCATCAGCCCGGACCCCTCGTTTTTTTTCCAGAATGCCAAGTACAACGAAGCATACGCGCTGCTGCAATACGGAATGAAGGAGCGCAGGGGCATCTTTTGTCTGTTCGGCGAAGTCGGAACCGGCAAGACCATGCTGCTGCAAAAGCTGATGCAGTCGCTCGACGACAGTGTGATGGCCATCACGCTCCCCTATCCGAACGTGAGCTTCGAGGACATCCTCGATCACATCCTGATGGAACTCAAGATCGACGTCGAGTCCCCGAAGGTGACGGTCCGCCTCGCCCAGCTGCAGGCAAAACTCACTTTCGAAAACACCATCGGGAGAACGATAGCGCTGCTCGTCGATGAAGCTCAGAGCATGGATCCGTCGAGCCTTGAGAGTCTTCGGCTCCTCTCGAACCTCGAAACGCCCAGGGAAAAGCTGCTGCAGATCGTTCTGCTGGGGCAGCCCGAGTTAAGAGACAAGTTGAATCTTCCTTCGCTGCGCCAGTTCAAACAGCGGATCGCGATCAACTTCGAGCTGACGCCGTTGCTCCCCGAGGAAACGCCGCAGTATATCGCGCACCGGTTGAGAATCGCCGGCTACGGGCTCGGACTCAGACTTTTCTCCGAGCGGGCGGTCTACCTCATAACGGCTTACAGCCGCGGTATCCCGCGTCTGGTAAACGCTTTGTGCGACAATGCGCTGCTGATCGGCTGCGTCCTCAAACAACGCGAAATAGACGAAAAGATCATTCGGGAAGCCGCAGCCGATCTCATGCTTGAGACCACTCGCATGGCCGTGCCGCAACCGGCTCCGGCCATCCCGGCCGCAGTCGCGCCTCCGGCGCCTCAGCCGCAGCAGGACCTGCCCGGAGCGCAACCGCCGCCTCAAACCCAGCCTCAACCCCAGCCCGCTTTCCCGGATCTTGTTCCGGAGCTGCGTGTGACGCCCAAGCCGGCCGTGGCTCCGGCACGTTCCGGATCCACTTTCAAATGGATCGCCTACGCCTCGCTCGGGGTGATACTCCTTGGCATGGTCATCGTGAAACTGCTGATGCAACCGGACGTCCATGAAAGCCTGCCCGGTTCGCCCGCGCTTTCGAAAACCAAGCCCGAGGCACCCGCAAGAGTTGAAAAAGCCCAGCGTGACACCGGGCCTTCCTCATTCCAGAATCCCCTAGTTCACGCCAACTCCATAGCTCCTTCCACCGCAGAGACGGTTTCCGCCCCCGTGACGTCATCCAAGGAATCGGTCAAGACGGTAGAAGGAACACAAATCCCCGTTCCGCCGCCCGCGCAACATACCGCCCCCACAGCTGCCACCGTGGCTGTCCCCACAGCAGTCGCGGCGGCAGCCCCCGCCTCCCCCGAACCCGTCCCAGGCAAAAGGGAAGAAGTGGGGCCGCTGCTCACAGCGAAAGCCGAAACCGGCATCATGCCGGTCGTACCGGAACCCCCTAAGGCAGCACAACCACCGGAACCGGCAGCCGTTCGCGTTGCCACGCCGATTGTCGAGACGGACCCGGCCAGGGTTGCATCCGTGGCGCCGGCTGTTATCCCGGCCGTAGAGGTTAAGGAAACACCTCGGCCTCAGCCTCAACCCGAGGTTTCCTCCACGGCGGAACCGGTTTCCGATGTAAGGGATATCGCATGGACCGTACGCAAAGGGGAGACCCTTCTGGGAATCGCCAAGGAAGTGTACGGTTCGACAAACCTCAGGACACTGTGTTTCATCCAGATGGCGAATCCCGAGATTCGCAACATCGACCTTATCGTGCAAGGACAGGTTCTCGTCCTGCCCCCCTGGAGCCCCGAACGCATGGTGTTCCCGCAACGTGACGGGAAATACACGGCTTTCGTGGCCGCGACCAGGGAGTTGAGCATTGCAAGGGAATGGCAGAACCAGTTGAACCGGCTGGGAATTGCCGAACTCTCCGCCAACGCGGTACCCGTGTGGCTGTCGTCCAACAACAGGATATACCGGCTGCAGGCGGAAGGTTTTCAATCGAGAAACTCAGCGGTGGCCTGTCTTAAGACCGTGCTGCCGATGAAATTCGTAGATTCTCTACGGGAGGAAATACAATGAGTCGGATCTCTGAGTTGATGGAGATGACCAGACCGCGCCCGAGCGCTCAGGAAATGCCCTCGGACATGCTTCGCGAACCCGAGCACGTGCTGCGGCTCCCGCCTTTGCTGATTGACGGCGGAGACGCGCTCCAGGAATTCGGGTGCCTTCACCGCAACATCCTGATTCTCGGACAGGGCAATCTCAGGACCCTTATGGTTTGCAGCGCCGAGCAGAGTTCCGGGACCACGACGGTCGCTCTCAACCTGGCGTCTTTTGCCGCGCGCGAGGAAGGCATCTCGACTCTTTTGGTCGAGGCCAACTTCCATTCGCCGACGCTTGCCCGCTACCAGAACGGCTCGCGATGCGACGGACTCTGTGAAATGCTGACAGACCAGGGGGCGCTGAACAACTATGTCATGCCGGCGACCGTACCCGGACTCTCGGCGATCAGCGCCGGCCGACTGATGCCGACCAGCAACAACGCATGGACGCGGAGCCGCATCGAGAACGTGGTTGCTCAGTGCCGCTCAGCATACTCCTTCGTTGTGTTCGACGCAGCCCCGGTCAATGGCAGCGAGGAAAGCCTGCATCTGGCCAAATACGTCGACGGTGTAATCCTTGTGGTCAAGTCGCACGCCTCCGCCGAGACCGTCCAGCGCTGCAAGACCGCTCTGGAACGCGTCCGGGCCCGTATTCTGGGAGTCGTTCTCAACCAGCAGACACCCGCGGCCTCCTCGAACGGGACTTCCTAGCCGCATCGCGGCAAACGATTCCGCAAGGGTGCGGGCACGTTCCTCTCGAGTTCCGGTCCGCCCGCGAAAGCGGCGGCAGGGCTCCCCGGCTCCGAGGCGGCGAACATTCCTTTCGCCACTGCAACCCGCGGCTCACCCCGTGCCGGTCCCACAAGAATGTCCTTTTCCCGTCACCGCGATCCCCCTTTCCTCGCCGAGGTGCTCAAATGGCTGCAGAACACGATCCGACCGACTCGCCCGCAAGACCCGGACGCTTTTCGTCCCGCTGGTTTTCGATTCTCTGTCTGACAATAGCCTCTTCCGTATGTGCCATGGTCAACATGGAATTCGAGATCTGCATAGTTGTGATCGGCTACATCACCACGGAGCTGTCGACATGGCCGACCGCATGATTTGCCCCGCTCCGGGTCTAGTGCCCGTCGCTTTTAATAATCTCAGATGCATTGTGGGACCCCATGTTGCATGAAAATTCGCTGTTGCCGCCGAAGCTTTCCACCCCGATACCGTGGATAGCCATCGGCCTGATCGCCGTGGGCGCCGCCCTCTCGGCTTTTTTCGAAGTCGAGGCCTACGTTGGCCTCGCCGTCGCGGGGTGCATCGGGCTCGTCGTAATGTATTTGAAGCCCGAATACGGGATACTCGCCTTCACGACGACCTTTTTTCTCTACTACCCTCCGATCCTGAAAGGCGCAGGCAAGATAACCCCCAACAATTTGCTGGGGGCCATGTTCTTCTTCCTTTTGTGCCATCAGTGGCTTCAGAAGCGCGATCTCTGGTTTCTAAAGGTCCGGCAGATCCAGATCTTTGCCGCAATAAGCGTAATCTTTCTCATTTCGGCATGGTTCGCGCCCAGCGCACCCCGCGTGCTTGCGCCCTTTGACAGATCGCAGAAGGAAATATGGGACTTCTTCACCCAGCTTGCCTTTCTCATCTTCATGATTCATTTCATCAAGTCCCGCGACCACCTGAGCCTTCTTTTCGCTTTGCTTCTTCTGCTTATCTGCATGACGGCCCCTTCGGTCTTTTATACGGGCCTCGGCGCGGGAGGCACCGATGACTACCGCGCAGCGGCAACGATCGGGATCCAGTCCGCCAAGAACTCCAACCGGCTGGCCTTTTTCTCGATTTTCGGCATAGCATCGCTATGGTACCTGCGCCAGGATGTGCGTTCGCCCCTCATCAGAAACGGCTCGGTCGTCATGACCGGCCTTTTTCTTCTGGTCGTGTTCCTAAGCGCGTCACGAAGCGCCCTGGTCAACCTCGTCGTCCTTGCGATCATTCTGACCCGCGAGGCCGGGGTCGATCTCCAGAAGATCCTCACGACCGTGCTTGTTGCCGGAACGCTCATATTTCTTACAGTCAACATCGTGCCCGAGCAGAACCTGAAGAGGATGACGGCCTTCGGGCATGACCCCTCACAGCGCGAAGCCACGAAATCCATGGACGAAAGAGTGTCAAACCTCAAGGCGGCCGTAGTGATCTTTTCCCAATCCAACCCCCTGCTCGGAGTCGGCCCGGGAAACTTTCGCTGGTTGCGGCACCTGCACTTCGACAGGAAGCACGTCGCCACCCACAATGGATTCCTCTGGGCGCTCGTCACCGGCGGCGTTGGAATGTTTTTGCTCTACCTCTGGCTCTTTTGGACCACCTGGAAGGACCTCAAGTGGCTGCAGCGTCAACCCCTCGCGCCGGACGGCCCTCCGCGCTGGCTGATAAGGACCGTGCGGACGACCTTCCTGCTGTTTCTCGTCTTTTCCCTATTCGCCGAATTCTGGCTGGAGATCATCATTTACCTCCTCATAGGCATGACCATCGTGATGAAGCGCCTCCAGGAGAACAGTACTTCCCCGCAGGGGCAAACGGCATGATTCCCGTCGCGTACTTCATCCCGGACCTCAACATCGGCGGCGCTCAGAGGCATCTTCTTCAGGTCTTCCGTCATCTGGACAGGAACAGGTTCGAACCGCTCCTCTTCTGTTTGGGGAAAAGCGGCGGGCAGGACCTTCACGCGCGCATCGGCGAACTGGGAGTCGAGATAGTCGACGTGGGGTTCCAGGGGACTCTCAGAGCCGCGAACCTGCAGAGGCTCGTCCGCCTGTCCCTCCACCTGCGCAGGAAAAATGTGCGGGTGGTCCACGGATATCTCCTGGAAGGCAACTTCATCGGGGTCGTGGCGGGAAAACTCGCCGGGGTCCCCGTACTCATCAACAGCAGAAGGAGCAGTTTCGACCAGTACAGCCGAAGCCAGCTTGCCGCGGTAAGGCTCGCAAACCGGTTATCCGACCAGGTAACCGCGAATTCGCGGGCTGTGTCGCAATTCGTCCGGACATCCGAGGAATGCCCGCCCGAAAAGGTCGTCATTATTCCCAACGGGGTCGATTCCGATTTCCCCGTTCTCTCTCCGGGCCAGTGCATTGAGCTGAGAAGGCAGTGGGATATTCCCGACAAGTCTTTTGTCGTCGGCACGGTAGCCCGTTTTTCATGGAAAAAGGGCTACGAGTATTTTCTTCAGATGGCATCCGGAGTCCTGAGATTGCGCAAGAACATTCATTTTGTGGCCATAGGGGACGGCCCCCTTTTCGGGGAGATGCGCGGGCGCGCGGAGGAACTAGGGATAGCCCGGTCCGTGACGTTTGCGGGAGCGCAGCCCGAGGCCGCGGCAAGCATGCAGATATTTGATGTTTTTGTCTGCACGTCGCTCATGGAAGGAATGTCGAACGCCCTTCTTGAAGCCATGGCCCGAGGGATTCCCGTCGTAGCAACAGATGTGGGAGGCAATCCGGAAAACGTTGTCCACGGCCTGACCGGGTATCTTGTGCCGCCCAAGTCGGTCCGCGAGATGGCCGAAGCCGTGCTTAGCATCCACGGCAATCCGGAACTCGCCGGGAAGATGGGGCGGGCGGCAAAGGCCCGCGTTGCGACGACATACGCTTCCGAAACGATGGTTCGGCGAATGGAAGGACTCTACACCCGTCTACTCAGGGAGAAAGGTGGGGATCACAATGGGAAGTAAAGACCCGCACACCTCGGTGCCGATCCTCTATGTCATAGGCAGCCTGGATATCGGAGGCTCGGAGAAACAACTCTACCTCCTCTTGAAGTATCTGGACCGCAAACGCTTCCGCCCTTTAGTCGTAAGCCTCTCGGAAGGCGGATACTGGATCCGCCCCATAGAAGATCTCGGAGTCGAAGTAATCTGCCTCCAGCGGCACTCCAGTTTCGAAGTCAAGCGGCTGATATCACTACTTAATATCATCAAGGAAAGGGAGCCCGCGATCGTGCACTCCTATCAGCCGCCCGCGAACAAATATGCCGCTCTGGCCGCGATGATCGGAAGGTCCGAGGGAAAACTGATCATCAGCCGCAGGGGGCTGGCCCTGGACCCCGGGAGCAACCAGATCGTGAAACGAGGGCTGGACGACCTCGTGTACCGGTCCGCGGATGCGGTCGTATGCAATTCGAAGTCGCTTCAGCAGGATCTCAAGGAGCGCTTCAAGACAAAATTGAACACGGTGGTGATCCCCAACGGCATGGAATGTTTCCAGGCTCCGGCCTCGGGAAACGGTGAAGCTTCCCTTAAGATCAATGCCGGATTTCCCGCCGACTCCCTTGTTGTCGGCACGGTTGGAAGGCTCGTTCCTTTCAAGAACCACTCCATGTTCCTCGAGATAGCTTCCGAGGTGGTGAAGAAAGTGCCCCGGGCCCATTTCGCGATCATCGGCGACGGCCCCATGCTGGACGAATTGCAGCGCTACGCGGCGCAGCTCGGCATCGATGAGCACGTCAATTTCATGGGCAGGCGTGAAGACGTACCGCAGATCCTGCCCGCCATGGATCTGTTCCTTTTCACCTCGATCAAGGACCAGTCGGGCGGCGAGGGGTTTCCGAACGCCGTTATGGAAGCCATGATGTGCGGCCTGCCCTGCGTCGTGTCGAATGTCGGCGGCACAAGGGAACTTTTCAACAACGGTGAGGCCGGCTACATGGTCGACGCCGATTCGAAGGGGGAATTCGTACGGAAGGCGGTAAAGCTTCTCAGGGACAAGCCACTTCGAGAAAAGATGGGCGCCCGGGGACGGGAAATAATCCTTGGAGGCTATTCGGCCGAAGAAATGAGCAGGCGCTTCGAAGAACTCTACGACTATGTCCTGATCGGCAGGCCCCAACTCGCGGCAGCATACGCCCAGAGACAAATCCGCATCGCCAGCAATTGCACGACGCAATTTCTCGATTGATTTCAGCACATGCCCGGCGCCGGTCCGGCATGATTCCCAAATGAACAAATGGAGTGGAACCGATGAAATATTCTGTCCTGGATGCAATAGCGTGTCCCGAATGCGGCGGACAACTGCAGGTGGAGGTTTTCGAGGAGATCAACATTTCCGGGAGCCGTGACGCCATGGCTGCCGGCCCATGCACCGAGTACTGCGGCCGAAACGGGATACGCCCGCAGCAGGCGCCGGACGTCGAGGCCAACTGCGAGGCATGCAGGAGCCACGAGATCCTCTCGGGGGTTCTCAAGTGCGCCTGCGGCATGTGGTACCCGGTCATAAGGGGTGTGCCCAGGCTTCTGCCGAAGGAACTGGAGTCCAGTTCCATGTTCTATTACCCGGGATTTTTCGAAAAATACGAAGGAGTCCTCCCCGCTCTCCAAAGGGAACAAAAAGCCGAAGTCGAAAAAGGGTTGGAGGTCAAGGGCAAGGAGGACACGATCTACCGGTTCACCTACGAGTGGAACGAGTTCAAGGACTATGACGATGACAACTTCTCGATCGGGATAGGACCGATCGGAGATGATTTCTTCCAGGGCAAGCGGGTTCTCGACGCCGGGTGCGGAGCCGGGCGGCATTCCCGTGCGGCGCGGCGCCACGGCGCGCGGGAAGTGTATGCCATGGACCTCAGCAACGCGGTGGATGCCGCGTTTGAAAACACGGTTTCAGACGGCTCGATCAACGTCGTCCAGGGGGATATCTTCCACCCGCCCTTCAAAAGGGGCGCGTTCGACCTGATATACAGCCTCTGGGCCCTTCCCCATACGCACAACCCGCCGCAGGGGTTCCACGCGCTCGTTCCCTGCCTGAATTCCAGCGGCTCCATTGTCGTCTACCTGTATAACAGCCAGCGGTGGCTCAGCTACAAGATCCTCGGACTGATGCGAAAAATAACGCTCAAACTCCCCAACCCGGCGGTGAGGCTTATCGCCCTCGCCCTCGGGACTATCGACTACGGTCTACTGATCAAACCCTATGCGTTGCTGAGCAAATTTGCGCCGGTCAAAGCGGTTCTCGACAAGGTCACGCCCTCCCACATAAGGCTCTACTCGACCCGCAGCTTCAAGACCTGCCACACGGACTGGATGGACCGCCTTTTCTATCCCTACGTTCACTATTATTCGCGCGTGGATGCCGACCTCTGGCTCCGCCGGGAAAAGTTCGCCGAGAAGTCGATTCTCACCCTCGGCAGCCACGGCCTTATCGTCCGGGGCACGGGCCTGGCCTGAAAGGTGCCGGATTTCATGGTAAAAGAACACGACCTGGGAGACTCCGGGATGAATATTCTACAGCTAGACGACCCCCGCCAGTTGGCCCTGTACTCCGAGGACTGGAAAAAGCTGCTCGCGTCCAACGTCCGCAGCAGCTCCATTTTCCTCACTCAGGAGTGGGTGCTCAACTGGTGGAAATACTTCGGCAACGGCAAGAGACTCTGCATTCTGCTGCTTCTGGACGGCAACAGACTGGCCGGGATTGCCCCGCTTGCCGTGGCCGAAAAGAACGCGGCCAAATCGCCTTTTCGCATCGTTCGATTCATCGGAACCGGCGTGGCCGACCACCTCGACTTCTGCGTCGACTCGGACCTGCGGCGTGAGGGGATGACCAGAATCCTCCGGTACGTCATGGACGAATTGTCCTGGGACGCCCTGGACCTTGTCGACATTCCCGGAGATTCCGAAAACCTGGGGATAATCCGGGAGGTTCTTGACGAGAGCCGTGTCGCCCATGCGATACAGGAGTCGATCGTCTGTCCCTACCTGCACATAAACGGGGAGACATGGGATGTGTTCCATGCTTCCAGAAGATCGAAATCGACCCGTCAGGACCTGCGGCGCAGGTATCGCAGGCTGTCGGAGACGGGTTCGGTATCCTTCCGCAGGTACGATCGCGCCGAAGACGTCGAAACGATCTTTCCCCAGCTGTTTTCCGTCTACAACAAGCGATGGGACCAGAAAAACCTTTCGATCAGCTTCACGGGCAGGCAGGAGAGTCTTTTTTACCGGAACGTCGCGGCGGAACTGGCCAGGGCCGGTCAACTGCACCTGCTGACCATGGAACTCGACGGCCGGGTGATCGCGTTCACCCTCTCCGCCTTCGAGGGCAACCAGTTCACTTGGCTGATCACAGCCTATGACCCGGCCTTCGACAAGTATTTTCCCGGCGAGCAGATACTCACGCAGCTTCTGGAAGACGTCTTCAAATCCGGCCGTTTCGTGGAATTCGACTTCACTCGGGGCGATGAACCGTACAAGTTCAAATGGACGGACAGACAACGGCTGAACATGCGCGTTCTGGCCAGCAACAAGGGAGCTTTGAGCAGAATTCCCTTCTATTCCCTTCTCTTCTACAGCGGTCTACGCAACAGGGCGAAAAAGTCCGGGATGCTGCGAAAGTTCAAGCTGGAACTTCTTGGAAAATTCACGTCGCGCGGACGGGCAAACGCCGGGCAAATCCAGGGATAAGCAATTCCGATGAGCATGCGCATCTTTTTAAAAAACTGCTTCGTGAAGTTCATGGACCACGCCGCGCTGCCGCTCTACGGCGCGTACGAATTGAAGAACCGCTTGCTCACCGATAGCAAAGCCGCGATTCTCGTCTACCACAAGATAAGCGATCTTGAGGACGGGATTGACGCCTTCTGGAACGTTTCCCCGGCCTTATTCGCCCGCCATATGGCCTATCTGGCCGAAAACGGTTTCAACGTCTTGTCACTCGATCAATTGTGCGATCACATAGCGCGGCAAACCACTATGCCGGAGAAATCGGTCGTCCTGACCTTCGACGACGGGTACGCAAACGTCTATCGGCATGCCTACCCCGTCCTCAGGGAATACGGATTCCCCGCCACGATATTTCTAACAGGGCGCTATACCGGGCGGAACCGTCTTTACTGGTGGGACCGCCAACTGACTGCGGAAAAACCCGATATGTTCGACGAGGTTCGCACCCTCGCCTGGTCTGAGATCGAAGAAATGCAGTCCTCCGGTCTCATAGCCTTCGGATCGCATTCCATGTCGCACGACCATATCGGAAAGCTCTCGCCGCGAAGAATGGAATACGAGCTCGGAACTTCCCGGGCGTACCTGGAGAGGAAACTCAAAAGGAGAGTCCGTTATTTCGCCTACCCCGGCGGCATAAGAGAATACGGGGACGTGAGCGACGAGACGGCCCGGGTCCTCGCCAGAAGCGGGTACGAGCTGGCCTGCACCTCGGAGACGGGCCGAAACGGCCTTCGTGAGAGCCGCTATGCGCTAAAGCGCATCGGCATGGGCCGCAACGACAACATACAGCTTTTTCGGGCAAAACTGGTCGGAGGCTATGACTGGGTGGGATACGCCCAGAGAGCTTTCCACCGCGTCTTCAAGAGTCCCTGGTAGCAGAACATGATCCGACAAAGATCACCCTGGAGTACCGATGAAAAAAATAGCCTTTATCATGTCTACCTTCCCGACGCTCACCGAAACCTTCGTGGCCGGGGAAATCAACATCCTCAAGGACAAATTCCCCCAGAGCAGGATCTACTCCCTGAGACCTCCGTTCGACAGCAATTTGCACGAGGAATCGCGGAAGTTGATGAAGCAGACGACCTATGTGGCATCCTCTCTTTCCTCCGAATGCCTGAAGACCAATATCTCCTGGCTTCGGCAGGATCCGATAAGATACCTCGGGGTGCTCTCGTACGTGATCTTCCACACGATCTCCAATCCGCTCCACATGCTGAAGACCCTTTATCTGTTTCCCCAGGCCGCGCATCTGGCAACCATTCTGAGCAGGGACGGAATCGACCACGCCCATTCCCACTGGGCCGGCTACCCCACCACGACAGCCCTGATCGTCTCGTTGCTCAATGGCATACCTTTCAGCTTCACCTCCCATGCGTGCGACATGAGCATGATCAAGACGATGATGGCCGAAAAGGTCAGGAAGGCGAGTTTCCTGGTTACGTGCACCGCCGATAACATCCGCTACCTTTCGACATTCCTGCCCCGCGATCAGCTGGAAAAGGTAAACGTCAACTATCACGGCTCAAACCTGCGGAAGTTCCGTCCGGGCGCCGGCCGGCCTCGCACGTCCGAAACGAAGGTGATCCTGTCCTGCGCCGACCTGCACGAACGCAAGGGGTTCCCCTACCTGCTGCAGGCCCTGGCGCTGCTCAGGAACAAGGGCGAGAGTTTCCACTGCCGGATTATAGGAGAAGGGCCGCAGCGTCCCGTCCTCGAAAAAATGATTGCCGACCTCGGGCTTCGTGATTGCGTGGAAATGCCGGGGGCGGTGACCCATGAGACGTTGATCGATTATTACGCCGAGAGCAGGATGTTCGTTCTGCCCTGCGTGCACCAGCATCTCAGGTTTTTCCGCAAGAACGTCGACCTGGACCGCTACAAGATCCTCGAGTGCAAAATGAGCGGAGGCGAATCCATCCAGAAGGACGGCATTCCCAACGTCCTGGTCGAAGCCATGGCCATGAAGATCCCGGTCGTCTCCACGACAATCGCCGCCATCCCCGAACTCGTTTCCGACGGTCGAAACGGACTCCTCGTTCCCGAGAAAGATCCCGAACTGCTAAGCGCCGCGATAGAGCGCCTGATCCACGACGACGAACTGTGCCGCAGGCTGGGTGAAAACGGTTATGTGACCGTGCATGAGAAATTCGACCGCAGCAAGAACATAGAAGATCTCGTCGATATCTTCTCCCAGAGCCGGCCGTCCCGGGAGCACGCCGCGTAGAGTCCGCAGGAGTGTCCACCGGCACGACCCGGAACTTGGCGGGTTCCCGCTTCGGACTTCCGAATCCATGGCCGCAGGCCGGAACGATCCCGCTTCCCCCCGCGGGAACCTTCCCGCCGCGGCTCGCCCCACCCGAAGCCGTCATGCATCAGCCGACGGCTTACAAATACAACGAGGTGTTATGGAAACAGACCCGAACACAACCCCGTTGGCCTCGATAATCATCCCGGTCCGCAATGAGGAAAGTTTCATCGAGCAGTGTTTACGGTCACTGGTCGAGCAGGATTATCCCGCCGACCGGCTGGAAATACTCGTGCTCGACGGCCTCAGCGAAGACGAAACCATACCCATCGTCCGGAAATTTGCGGAGAATCACTCCAACATCAGGATTTTCAAAAACGACAAGCAGATTATCCCGGCGGCCCTGAATAAAGGCATCCAGCATTCGTCGGGGACAGTCATCCTGAGGGCGGACGCCCATACCGTCTACGAGCCGGATTATGTCCGCACCTGCATCGGACTGCTCCTCAGCTCCGGAGCCTCGAACGTCGGAGGAGTGATAACCCCGGTTGGAAGGGATGTCCGTTCAAAGACGATCGCCGTAGCCGTGAGTTCTCCCTTCGGGGTCGGGAACGCCTATTACCGCTTTGCGAACAAGCCCATGTGGGTCGATACGGTCGCCTTCGGCTGCTGGGAAAGATCCACCCTGGTCTCGCTCGGCGGCTATGACGAATCCTACCTGGCCAACGAGGATTACGAACTGAACTACCGCCTCCGTTCGTCGGGAGGCCAGATCCTCCTCACCCCCGACGCAAAGAGCAGGTATTTTTCACGGTGTTCCTTCCGCGGGCTGATCGAGCAGTATTACCGCTACGGCAAGTGGAAGGTGAAGATGCTGGGGGCTTATCCGGAATCCATCGTCTTCAGGCAGGCGGTTCCGCCGGTCTTTGTGGCATCCCTGCTTCTGTCGCTGTGCATGATCCCGCTCAGCCTGATTCCTTTTTTTGCCGTGGCCGGACCCTACGTGCTCATGAACGCTTTTTTTTCATTGCGCGCGCTCAGGGAAAACGGCCTAAGGTGCGGCGTGCTCCTGCCGTTTACCTTTTTTGCCATCCACGTCTCATGGGGCCTTGGCTTCTTTGCCGGAATCAAGACCTTTGGCTTCCCGAAGTTTTTCGGCTGCCTCAAAGCGCGCAAGCCGGTGCGCAACTCCTTCCCCCTCTGCCAACCCAATGGATATGGAGAGGCGAACAAGTGATGGATCGGATCCGAAGGTACTGCAAGGCCGCGATCAAAAAAGGGCTGCTCTACGACCGTTCGCACAACCCCTTCAAACGGGGACGAATCAGGGGATGCAGCGGAGTCATCCTTCAGTATCACTCCGTCGGCCCCCCGGACAAGACCTCGCTCTACATCGGAGCGGGCCTTTGCGTCGCTCCCGAAGATTTCGAAAGACAGATCGATTTCGTGACGCGCTATTTCCGGGTCGTTTCCCTCGACAAACTCATGGCGCACGCGGGGCAACCGTCTACCGACGAGACCCTCTTCGCGATCACCTTTGACGACGGCTACCGAGACAACTTCGACCACGCATTCCCCATTCTGCGCAAGTACGGCGCTCCCGCCCTTTTCTACCTGACGGCCGCCTGCGTGGGCGGTTCATGCACACTCTGGCCGTCTGAGCTGAGGTACCTCATTTTGAGGAGCCCCAGGCCCTGCGTTTCCCTTTCGACCCTCTCGGATGCATACCTCCTGGAAGACGAGGAAAGCAAAGCCAAAAGCATCCAGCAGATAAAGCATCGGATGATCGGCTGCACGCGCCGCCAGAGGGAGGAAATTCTCCGGGAGCTTCGCAGCAACGCCAATGTTCGAGAGCCTTTCCCGCTCAAACAGGTGATGCTCACCTGGGATCAGGTGCGCGTAATGCGCAGCGGGGGAATGAGCTTCGGATCCCATACCCTGTCCCATCCCTCTTTGCCCTATGTCCCCACCGGAGAGGCGAAGGCCGAAATCTCCGATTCTCGCACGATCCTCGAGGACCAACTCGACGAAGAGATAATTCACTTCAGCTATCCCAATCCCGGCGGTTACATCAACTTCAACGAAAACCTGAAAGGATTGCTGAGAAACGCCGGATACCGGACCGCCACGACATCCCGTTCGGGCTACGTATCCCCCGGCGACGATCCTCTCGAGCTGAAGAGGAAGGGGGTCTATGCCCCATACAGCAAGATCCCCGATTTTTATCTCTGGATCATGAAAGAGGCTTTACTTCAGCGATGGAGCGGGCTGCCCGGAGCGGGTCTGGTCCACGCATCGCAGACTGCGAGGTAGAAACATGAAAATCGATCGCAACAAACCCACGGCCGTGGTGCTCGGCTTGGGCCAGAACGGCCTTGCAACCATTCGCGCTCTCGGAAGACAGGGGATCCCCGTAATTGGAATAGACCGCGACTACAGGCACTATACGGCCCGGACCCGCTACTGCAAAAAGATAATCTCTCCGCACTACGATGAAGGGGAGCATCTGATCGATATTCTCGTCGAACTCGGAAAGCAACTGCCTCAAAAGGGATTGCTGTTTCCCTCGGGAGATTTTCCCCTTCACCTCATGTCCGAAAAGCGCGAGTCGCTTCAGGACTACTTTCACTTCACTTTTCCCGGCAGGGACGTGGTCAGGCTGACACTCGACAAGAAGCGATTCTATAAATTCGCCCAGGAGCGGAACATCCTCATACCGCAGACCTTTTTCCCGGCCGGAACCGAGGATTGCAGGCATGCGGCGGGCGAGATACGTTACCCCTGCATCATCAAACCGTTCCAACCCAACCTGGGCTGGAGAAGGCTGTTCCCGGGGCAGAAACTCTTCGTCGCGGAAAACCCGGAATCCCTGGTGCGCCTCTATGAGAAACTCGTCGTCGTACATGACGACCTTATCATTCAGGAGCTTATTCCCGGAGATGACAGCCAGCTGTCCTTTTCGCTCACCTATTTCGACAAGTCGTCCAGGCCCCTGGGCATGTTCACCGGCCACAAGGTGCGCCAGTATCCCCCGGCCTTCGGAACCTCGAGCCTGGCCGAAAGCAGATGGGACCCCTTTATTGCCGAGAAAACGATAAAAATCCTGCAGGAGATGCAATACACGGGATACGGGTCCGTGGAATTCAAATGGGACCCGCGCAGCAAAGAGTTCAAGGCCCTGGAGGTCACGGCCCGGACCTGGTTTCCCCACGGCATCAGCACGGCATGCAACCTGAATCTGGTGTTCGCGGCATACTGCGATCAAGTCGGGCTGCCGGTGCCGAAGATGAACGGATTCCCCGACGGCGTGAAATGGGTCCACGAGGAAAGGGACCTCAGGTCTTGCCTGATTCGGCTCCGAAACCGGGAACTGACCCCCGTGGAGTGGCTCGGCTCTTACCGGGGCCGCCGCACATACGCCATCGCGGCCTGGGACGATCCCGCCCCGGCGCTCTACCTGGTGGGAAATCTCCTGTCCGCGCCCTTTCGGCGCATATCACGCTTGCTGCCGTGGTGACCGGCACGATACGGCAAACCTCCATGGATTATCCGGATCGCGGCAAACAAGCCCGAATGCTCTCAGTCCCGCACACCTGCAGAAATCCCTTCCATACCGGAGAGCTACGATCCCACCCGGGGGATTACTTCCTCCAATTCAAAGCTGTCAGCGGCATCCTCGAATGATTTAGCCAATTGTCTCCGGCGTCGGAAGATCGTGTCTCGGCAATGGGGTTTTGATGGCCAACCGGTGTTGGCGCAGCAGTTGGAAGTTCGCGAACTTCAATCGGAAGATTTGTATTCCCAGACTAGCTACCTGAGAGGAGAAGAACAAATGAGGATGTTTAAAAGAGCTGGAATGAGCGTCGCTGTTGCGCTGTGCATGGTCGTTGTCGCATGCGGCGTGGCATCGGCGGGAGCCGGGCCCCCGGTCAAAGCCGTGGTCGCGGCAACCGGCGGAGACGGATTCGAACTGACCACGACCAAGGGGCAGATGTATGTCGGAAGCGCCAAGGGCTACATCGGCAATACATACCTCATGGGGTGGCGTTTCGAAAACATCGCCATACCCAAAGGCGCGCAAATCACTTCCGCCACACTGGACCTGTACGCGATCAAGGGTGCGAGCGGAACCGTAAACGTCCGCTTCTACGGCGACGCAAGCGGGGATGCCGCGGATATAGCAGTCAACCGGTACAACCTCTCCGGCCGTACCGCCACGACCGCATCGCTAAACGCCACGCTGACTTCCTGGAACAAGGCGCAGACCTGGTACAAAAGTCCCGACCTCACGGCCATCGTCCAGGAAATCGTGCAGAGATCCGACTGGCAGTACGGGAATGCCCTCGCCATCCTGTGCGCCAACAGGGGGACCAAGGGCAAGATTACACTCTACAACATTGAACAGAACGTGATGTACGCTCCACAACTGACGATAACCTACAACATGCCTCAAACCGCCGCGCCCCCCTGGGACATCGACCTTGACGGGGACACCATCCCGGACCTCACGCTCTACGACGGAGACGCGGACGGGTACTATGAACTGCCCTGCGGAAAGCTCGAGTTCTTCGGAACCCTTACGATAGACAAGCCGGTCGAGGTCCCGGGCTGCGTGGACAGCACGCGCGGCCTCAGCATCATCAAGGGCGACGGCATCGTGATTGCCAGCGGAGGGATCATCATCAGTGACCTCGATTCGCCGGTGGTCAGCAGCCCGGACGGGACCAAGGGAAACGATATCCAGATCATCGGCCGCAATTTCGTCACCATGGGAGCCGGGGCA
>JAJFVB010000297.1 GCA_021372055.1 Desulfobacteraceae bacterium
CCCATCGCAATGGCGAAGAGGCGTTGGCACAAGAGTTCCTTCTGAGCATGATGCACCTTGACCTGGTCGCGACGGTCGCAAAGAGCCCGACTCATGGAGGAAGAAAGACCCGTTGCGAGATCGATTTCTCGCAGCAGCAAAGAGCCGCCGTCCGAGGTCATGGGGCCGGCCGAAAATTCGGCCACAACAGAGCGTGAATCAAGGTTTGCAAAAAAGAGTTGATTATGACAGAGTGTTTTCAATGGACGTCCTTTTTGTTTCGTGCTTTCTCTTGTCAAGTCAGCACGTTACAAGGATGTCCGTTCCTTTTCCCAAGCACTATTATGAATTTTCCGGGTTAAGGTGTTCCGCCGCGTGAAAAAGATGCTCAAGAGGAATTCAAACGCCAGAGAGCGGATACTCGCTCTGGATGAATTCAAGGCCCTCATGGACAAGCTGCCGCGGCATACAAAAGCGATCCTTGCGACCGGATTTTACACGGGAATGCGGCGCGGGGAAGTGCTTTCCCTTACTTGGGATAAGGTGGACATGGAAAAGCGGGTGATCCAACTCGAAGCGCGGGACACCAAGGACAAAGAACCGCGCACAACGCCATTGACCGGTATGGGAACTTTCTGCGAAATCTTGACCAAACCCTTGACCAAGAGGGGAACGAGCAATAAAAAAGCCGACCCGCTTTTCAACGAATCGGCTTCCTGCCTTACTTTCTCAGAGGGTGAGTGAGCGGGCTCGAACCGCCAACCTCTGGGGCCACAACCCAGTGCTCTAACCAGTTGAGCTACACCCACCGTAATCAGTGGCTTGAACGTGCTTTTTTAGCACCGGCGCTCCGCGAAATCAAGCTCGAAGTCTGCAGGTCCTTCCGGAAAATCAAATCCCCCCACCCGGTTTGCACCTCCGGCAGGCAGGAACAACAACCTTGACCCGGGCATTTCGATATGCTAATTAACTTTTTTCCGTTTCAACCACTACTCCTTGCTCCTTTCCGCGTAAAGGGGCGACGAAACCCGAGAGGAGATCCGATGCGTAAGTACGAAACGTTTTTCATCGTCGACCCAGATCTGCCTGATGAGGCAAATTCCACCGTCGACAACAAAGTCCAGTCGATCGTCACTTCCAACGGGGGTGAAGTAATCGCCTACACCCCGTGGGGAAAACGCAAGCTGGCCTATCCCATCAAGAAACGCACCCGCGGGGCCTACGTCCTGATGGAATACTCCGGCGGGCCGACTCTTGTGGCCGAACTGGAACGCAATCTGAGAATTGACGAGCGCGTTCTGAAGTTCATCACGGTCCTGCTCGATGAACGCTACGATCCCGAAAAGGAACGCGAACGGCGCGAACAGGCCGCCGCCAAAGCCGCTGCTCCTGCCTTCGAAGAAGACGAGGAGTCGGGCAAGTCGGTTGAAGCCGAGGGCGAGGAAGAGGAAATGCCCGAGGACTTCGACGCCGAGGAACAGAAGGACGAGGACGAAGAGTAACAGGTTTGCCAATCTGATTGGATAGAAAAGAGACTTAATTATGATGGCTGTCAGGCGAAAAAGACGTACATTTGCACGCCGCAAAATATGCCGTTTCTGCGTGGATTCCGATCTGCATATCGATTACAAGGATTCCAAGACCCTCCGGTATTTCGTGACCGAGCGCGGCAAAATCGTTCCTAGAAGAATCTCCGGCAACTGCGCCAAGCATCAGCGCGAACTGACCCTGGCAATAAAGAGAGCACGCCAGATCGCCCTGTTGCCGTATACGACCGTTCATACGCTCTAGCGTTGGCGCATACCCGAGACACGATGAACCAGATCGAGGACAAACTGCCGCCTACGCGGTCTTCTTCGGTGGGAAGAGAGTGTTTTTTCCACATTCTTCTGACCCTCGGGCTTTTTGCATCGATCACGTTCGTGCCCTTTGCAGGCTTTATCTCGGGCATTCTGACTCCGGCCCCCACCGCCATTTCGGTGCTCAGGTGGGGGTATCCGCTCGCGTGGATCGTGCCGGGCGGTTCCTCCCTGGCGGGGATCGTCGCCCTGGCGGCGCTCGATATGGGCCACAGCATACCCTATTTCATGGCTTTGCTGGGGATGGGCCTTGTGCTTGGCCACGGAATCAGAAGCCAGTGGCGCATAGAGCGGACGGTGGGACTATCCTGCCTTGTCGTGATCGGCATGTCGTGCATCCTGCTGGTCATAGCCTATGTGCAGACACAGGGCGAGATGGTGCGGCTTATCGAACAGGACCTGCGCAACGCCGTCGCCGGCGCGGTGAAATCGCTCGGCTCGCAGGGTCCCGAAGCGCAGGCGCTGGAAGCCTCGCTTCTCGACAACGTTCCCATGATTGTCAGGATAATGCCCGGAATAATGGTTTCCTGTACTCTCGGCGTTGCCTGGCTGAACTTGCTCGTTGTCCGCAGGTATTGCCGCACGGTAGCGCTTGAGGGCTGCATCGGCCAGAGGCTGTGTCACTGGAAGGCTCCCGAGTTCTTCGTCTGGATCGCGATCGGCGGAGGCCTTATGACGCTCCTGCCATGGAGCGATTTTCACTATCCCGGCACCAATGTGATCATCGTTCTCGGAAGCGTCTATTTCCTGCAGGGGCTCGCCATAGTTGCTTTTTATTTCGATAAGTTCAAGATCCCGGTTTTCCCGAGGGCCCTTGTTTACGCTATACTGTTTCTGCAGCAATTCGCTTCCGTGGCGACCGCTGCTCTCGGGCTTTTCGACATGTGGTTCGATTTCCGCAGACTAAAGAAACCGGCTTAGGATTGCCGCTGCCGGGCAGGATCCTTCTCTGCCCGGTTCCGGGTCATTTCCCGCACATTGTGCACGCGGGCGCCGGAATATTTCTTAGAGGAGTTTAGAATGAAGGTCATATTAAACGAGAATGTCGATTCAATCGGACAGATCGGCGACGTCGTCAACGTTGCGCCCGGCTATGCACGCAACTTTCTCCTGCCCAAGAAGCTCGCCATGGAAGCAACCGGGAAGAACATCCGCGAACTGGAACACCAGAAGCGCGTCCTGGCGCTCAAGCGCGAGAAAGTCCGCCAGGAGATGCTCTCCTTTGCCGAAAAGCTCAGTGCCGTGACGATCTCGATGCGCCGCAAGGTGGCCGAGGACGAAAAGCTCTACGGTTCCGTGAGCACGGCCGACATCGCCAAGTCGCTCGAAGACCGGGGATATGCCATCGAGAAAAAGGCTATCGTCCTGGATCAGCCGATCAAGCAACTCGGGGAATTCACCATCACGGTCAAGCTCGGCTCTCAAGTTACGGCCAACGTACGCGTGGTGATCGAAAAAGAAGAGTAAGTCATGGAGGACCTCTCGGCGGAACTCCGGAAAATTCCCCCTCAGCAGATCGAAGCCGAACAGTCTCTGCTGGGGGGGCTCATGGTGGACAGTTCCGGTCTGCCGCCCGCGCTCGAAATCCTTAAGGGCGACGAATTCTACAAAGAATCCCACCGCCTTATCTTCCGCACCATACAGGACCTGTTCGAAGCAAACGAACCGGTCGATCTGCTGACGGTAACGGACCTGCTCGGCAAGCGCAACCAGCTCGAAGGTGCCGGCGGAGCCGCATATGTCGCTTCGCTCACCGAAATCATGGGCTCCTCGTCCAACGTGGCCGCCTATGCCAGGATAATCAGTGAAAAAGCCGTGCTCCGACGGCTCATTCAGAGCGCAAACGAGATCATCTCCTTTTCCTACGGCGGAGGACTGGGAGCCGAGGACGTGCTTGACCGGGCCGAGGAGGCTATCTTCAAGATAGCCGAACGCAAGCTCCGAAATTCCTATTTCCCTCTCAAGGAAGTCATCAAGCAGAATATCTTAACCATCGAGCGGCTCCAGGAGTATCGCGACTCGGTTACGGGCGTGCCGAGCGGCTTCAAGGACCTCGACAAGCTGACCGCGGGGTTCCAGAAGTCCGACCTCATCATTCTCGCGGCCCGGCCCAGCATGGGCAAAACGGCCCTGGCGCTCAACATCGCGCGCAATGCCGCTCAGAAATCAGGCGTCCCCGTCGGCTTTTTTTCACTCGAAATGAGCAAGGAGCAGCTCGCCATGCGCCTTTTGTGCATGGAAGCCCTGGTGGACTCCCACAAGATCCGCACCGGCTTTCTCAGCCAGCACGAAGGAGCCAAGCTGATAAGCGCCGCCAATTCCCTGGACGTCCCCATCTATATTGACGACACCCCGGCCATAACCCCTCTCGAATTGAGGGCCAAGGCGCGCAGGATGATGACCGAAGGGCTTGGAATGGTGGTCGTCGACTATCTGCAGCTGATGAAAGGCAGAGAAACGGCGGACAGACGGGAACAGGAAATCTCCGAGATCTCGCGGTCCCTCAAGGGACTGGCCAAGGAACTGGACATTCCGGTGATCGCACTGGCCCAGCTCAACCGCAAGGTGGAGGAACGGGCGGACAAAAAACCCATGCTCAGCGACCTCCGCGAATCTGGCGCCATCGAGCAGGACGCCGACGTCATTATGTTCATTTACCGGGACGAAATTTATACCAAGCAGGCCTGCAAGGAACCCGGCGTGGCGGACATCATAATCGGAAAGCAGCGCAACGGCCCCACCGGTGAAGTCAAGCTGACCTACATCGATACCTACACACGTTTCGAAAACTACGCTTTCGGTCAGTAGAAACGCCTATCCATCAGGTTGACGCAAATGAATACCACTTCGGAATTTTGGGACAAATCGGCGGAAGACCTTTCCCGGGAAGACCTGGAAGCCCTTCAGCTCTCGCGGCTCCAGTCCACGCTTGAACGCGTCATGCGCTCGCCTTTCTACAGCCGGAGATTCGCCGAAACGGGCTTTCGACCGGATGCCGTGACGCATATGAGCGACGCGCGCTCCATCCCGTTCACCACGAAACAGGACCTCAGGGATTCCTTCCCCTACGGCCTGCTGTGCGAACCCCGCGACCGCCTCGCCAGGATGCACGCATCATCCGGCACAACCGGGCAATCCGTGGCCATCTTTTATACGAAAACAGATCTCCAGACCTGGGCCGATCTCGTCGCACGCTGCATGTACATGACCGGCGCGCGCCCCGGCGACACCTTCCAGAACCTCAGCGGATACGGGCTCTTTACGGGCGGCCTCGGCTTCCAGTACGGCGCCGAACGCCTCGGAATGCTGACAATCCCCGCCGGGGCCGGAAACAGCAAGCGCCAGATCCAGCTCATGCGCGACTTTTCGACAAACGTCATACACATCATCCCGAGCTTTGCACTGCTGCTGATGGACGTTTTCAAGGAACAGGGCGTCGATCCGCGCGAGGACCTGTCGCTCAAGATAGCCTTTATCGGGGCAGAACCGTATTCCGAGGAGGTCCGCAAGCGGCTTGAGGACTTTTACGGCATCAAGGTTTATAATAGCTATGGACTGTCGGAAATGAACGGTCCGGGCGTGGGGTTCGAATGCCCGCAGCAGAACGGGATGCATATCTGGGAAGACTCCTATATGGTCGAGATCGTCGATCCAAAAACCCTGGAGCCCGTTCCGGACGGTCAGTACGGCGAGCTCGTCATGACCACTCTGAGGCGCGAGGCCATGCCCATCGTGCGCTACAGGACGAAGGACCTCACGAGGATCCTGCCCGGCCCATGCCCCTGCGGCAGAGTCCACAGGAGAATCGACCGGATACAGGGCCGCTCGGACGATATGTTCATCATCAAGGGCGTGAATGTTTTTCCCATCCAGGTGGAACAGGTGCTGATGAACATCCCGGAGGTCGGCAACAACTACGTTATCGTCCTGAGACGGGAGAACAACATAGACGACATGATCGTGCGGGTCGAAGTCACCGACCGGATCTTCGTCGAGGACATGCGCCTGCTTCATCGGTTGCAGCAAAGAATCGCCCGTGATCTGAAAAGCGAACTGCTCCTCACTCCGAAAGTGGAGCTGGCCGAACCCAACAGTCTGCCCAAGAGCGAGGGAAAGGCCGTTCGCCTGCTCGATCAGCGGAAATTGTAACCGCCGGAAGGAGTCTCTATTACGAGAATCATCGGCAATGTGAACGGGCTTAAACCCAGCATTCGGCAGCGCCTGGAAAACCTTCACCGGCGGAGGGCGCCGTCGTATCAGGTCATATCCCCGGAGCTGTCCCGCGATCTGGCTCACCTCTCCTTCGAATGCGGACGCCAGATAGGGCTTCTCATCTCCCGGGACGGCTCTGTTGAGATGGTGCTCGTCGGCGGCCCGAGGTCGCTCTACATTCCCGATCTGCCCAAGAGCAGAGGCGCAAGGTTCCGCCTTCGCGGCCTGAGGCTCGTACACACGCATCTGCAGTCGGAGCCGCTTTCACAAGACGATCTCATGGACCTCGTCTTTTTGCGCCTCGACTGCATGGCCGCGGTTTACGTGGATCAAAACGGCGGCGCCACTCAGCTCGAAGTTGCTCACATTCTTCCCGGATCGCAGCAGGACAGCGCCCATGGGTGGGAAATCCTGCCGCCCATCCCCTGCTATGACCCCGATCTTGATTTCCAGAGCCTGGTGAAATCGCTCGAGGACGAACTGGAGCGAAACCGGCTCGCCATCCCGGCGCAGGCCGGCGGTCAGGACCGGGCAATCCTGGTAAGCGTCACGGATGCGGACCGGGAGGCGGCGAACCGCTCCATGGATGAACTGGAGGAGCTTGCCAGAACGGGCGGCATCATTGCCGCGGACAGGATTATCCAGAGGCAGAGGGAAAAGCACCAGAAATATCTCATAGGCAAGGGCAAGCTCAGTGAAATCGTCCTGCGGGCGCTCCAGCGCGGAGTGGACCTGCTTATCTTCGACCAGGAGCTCAATCCATCTCAGGTCAAGGCGATAACGGACACAACGGAACTCCGCGTTGTGGATAGAACCCAGCTCATCCTGGACATCTTCGCCCAGCGCGCTCAAACGCGTGAAGGCAAGATCCAGGTGGAAATGGCCCAGCTCAAGTATTTGCTTCCCCGCCTCGGGGTGAAGGATGACGCGCTTTCACGGCTGACCGGAGGAATCGGAACCAGGGGGCCCGGTGAAACCACGCTTGAAATCAACCGCCGCCGCACCAAGGACCGAATAGCCAGCCTCGATGATGACCTTCGCGAACTCAGGAAACGGCGCAACCTGAGGCGTTCGAAACGGGCCCGCAAGCAAATGCCGACAGTCTCGATAGTCGGATATACGAACGCGGGGAAATCCACCTTGCTGAACGCTCTTACGCACAGCTCGGTCTTTGTTGAAAACAAGCTCTTCGCAACGCTTGACCCGACCAGCCGCAGGCTCCGTTTTCCCAAGGATTTCGAGATAATCATCACCGATACGGTCGGGTTCATCCGGGATTTGCCGAAGGATCTTATGGAGGCTTTCTCGGCGACCCTGGAAGAGCTAAACGACGCGGACCTGCTGCTCCATGTCATAGATATCAGCAATCCCCAGTTCGAAGAACAGATGGAAGCCGTTGACAGGACACTGGCAAAGCTCGAATTGAGCGACAAGCCGACAATCGTGGTGTTCAATAAGATCGACCTGGTTCCGCTGGAATTCGTCGAGCGTCAGGCGCGGCGCTTCCATGGAATAGCGGTATCGGCGCTTGACGCCGGGAGTCTCGATCCCTTGATTTTGGCCATGCAGGATCATGTGACCGACTTTTTCGAACGGGCGGTGGCCAAGTACCCCGCCCCCCCCGAACCCTCCGAAGACCTTCCCGGGCAGGACCCCGGCATTGCCTGAGCGGTGGAATCCCGAGGCGCGGGCACTTCCCGAAGCGGCTCCAAACTTATACGAAGCTGCGTTCAAGAATGCACCAAAGAACGCTTTTGAAAAGCGTGGGGAACCCCCACCCACCCCCACGCTGCTGCGCGGCTCACTTTGGCGCTACGGCTACGCGCGCTTGCGCGTGAGGCCGATAAAACCTGCGGGGGAATCATTTCCCCGCTCTTTGGTGTCCTGACAGGTATCAAACCGAACGCAATTTGGGATCATAAGGGCTTTACGGCGGGCGAGGCAAAAAGACCCGGCCGGAAAGGCCGGGTATAATCTTTTCGGAAGCGATTCAATTGCCTGCGGTTTGCGCGGCCGGTCTAGGCGCTGCGGGACCCCTTCATGGCGGCAAGAATCCTCTTTGCTTCGATGACGTCGCACCCGATCTGCTCGACCAGATCCTCCATGGACGCAAATCGCCGCTCGTCTCTCAAGCGGTCTATGAACCGAACCGTTATGGGTTTTCCATAGATGTTCTCATCGAAATCGAACAGGTGGACCTCCAGGGAAAGGTCGCTGTCGCCGAAGGTCGGATTGTAACCCAGGTTCGCCGCACCTCCGAAGACCCGGCCGTCCACTTCGGCCTGGACGACATAGACGCCTGTCCTCGGCGGGGTCAAAGCCGGCATGCAGATGTTGGCCGTTGGAAATCCCAGGGTGATCCCCCGGCGGTGGCCGGGAACGACGGTGCCTTGGACTTCGAAGAGGCGCCCGAGCAGGCTGTTGGCTTCCTTCACGTTTCCGTGCTGGATCAGTTGCCGGATAACGGTGCTGCTGACCGTGGTATCGTTCATCTTGATTCCGGAAACGGTGTCAACCTTGAATCCGTGCCGCTCACCCATTGTCTTGAGGAAGCTGATGTCCCCCTCGCGACTGTGGCCGAAACGGTAGTCGTAACCGACGATGACCGCTTTCACGCCGATACTTTCGACAAGGACGGATTCGACGAATTCGCGAGCGGACATGCGCGAAAATTGGTGGTCGAACGGAATGACAAGAGTGACGTCAATGCCGCAACCGGCTATAAGCTCCAGCTTTTGCTGGTGCGAGGTGATGAAAGAGAGAGGCTTTTCGGGAAAAAGCACCTCAGTGGGATGGGGATCGAAGGTCATGACGACGGATTCGCCGTTTAGTTCGCCGGCCCAGTGCTTCACTTTCTGGAAAAGAAACTGATGACCGCGGTGTACACCGTCGAAGTTTCCGATCGTGATCGCCGGATTTCTGAGCTTGCGTTGGATTGCTTCAATGCCTCTGAATACTTCCATAATGCCCTAGAACACCTTCCGAAAAAATGAGGAAACGCCTTGACAGGCAAAGATTTTTAGAATACTGTATTTTGGTTTGCTTTTCAAGGAAATTGCCGAAGTGGCGGAACTGGTAGACGCGCTAGGTTCAGGGTCTAGTGGGCGTACGCCTGTCGGGGTTCGAGTCCCCGCTTCGGCATGCCTGAAAAATCAAGGGCTTAGCCAGGCAACGGCAAGCCTTTTTTGTTTTGGGAATATTCAGGTGTGCATATAGTGTGCACGCATGCAGTTTTTGGCGGTCTAGCCCCGCAGGGTATTATCCGCATTCGAGACCAAATCCCCCTCGCTTTTTGAAGACATGATAATAAGATGTGGGTTGCCCCAGGATCGTTGATCCTGGGGCATTCTGGAAGGTCAGGCTATGTTGCTAGGTGCACCCTGATGTTCGTTCCAGTCGTTTCACCTTTGTCAGATTCAGACTAAACGGCATCCTCCTCGGTAGAAATCCCCTGGTGCATGGACCGGATTATACGCTCAAAAGTCTTCGCCGTGTCGTCCCGCCGCCTCAGAATCTCGTAAGCCATTTGCATGACGTTGCAACGGAGATCATAAGCCTCTATAAAAGCCTTGGCTTCCTCCGATTCCTTTGATGCAAGCTCTCTTTCGAGTTCTTTTATCCTGCCCCATCTTCGCTTGAGTTCGTATCTGTTTTCAGCGTCCTTCTTATCCAGTATGTCGTGCGTGTATCCGAGCGTGTTTTCTATAAATTCCCCTATAGAACTCAGTTCGATTTTTTCCTCCCAGTCTGCAGCAATCATGAGACCGCCGATTTCCCGGATTATTCTTAAACCCATAAGCTTGCCTTCAGACTCCAGCTCAGCAAGAACGGATGAGTCATACTTATCCAGGTTGCTTTCCGGCAGACGTATCGAAAAACCGCTAACTCTCCCGTCTTCCATGCACGCACGCGCTACCACGGGAATCTGGCTTACATTGACTTCCGCTGATTTTTCCATGACTTTCCTCCAAAAATAAAAATCCCGGAGAGGCGCCTGAGGTCTATCTGAAGACCTCGCCCACGCGTCACCGCGTGGGCACTCTCCGGGATAGGAATTTTTGGGTACAGAAATACAAATAGCCATTTCGCTGGCTCCGCGTCAGATAAAGTTTTTAGGCAAGGTTATGATACCACATTCCGGCCCAGGGACAAAGGCTTTTCTTTACCTGGACGGCTCCGCGCCGTCCTCTATTCGCGCTGCGTCTCCCGATCCGCTTTGGGGTTCCCGTTCGAAGGCGATACACTCCCCGCAAGTAAAACCGGGCCAATCGTGGATAATCGCAACGTCCAGGCAGTTCCCATAATAGCGACAAAAGACCTGCCGCACGCCCATCCCCGTTTTCTCCCGCCGGGGACTTCCGGGGAATTCGGGGCCGGGTTCCCGAAGCCGGGGCGATCTGTTCCTTCTTCTGTGCCCTCGTGCCTTGTTATTTGACATTTTGGTCGCTTGTGCCCATATTGTTTTATCGGTTTCCGGCAAGGTGGAGGCGGTCTCCGTATCCCTTGCCGGGGAGGCAGAAGGAGCCGCCTCCTTGCCTGCCCCGCGGTCAGACCCGGTTTCCCTAACTCTTCCGGTCCTTTGGGCACGCGGATAGGGCCGCCGGGTTTTCTTTCTCTCCGATACGAATTTGCGAAAAACCGCAGCCTTAGCATCCTAGACATTCCGAAGCTTATCGCGTATCTTTATCTTGTCCGGTAGGCCCGTTCCCTTCTGGCCACGAGGTGCAGTTGTCGGGTCGCCGGATTTCTTTTCTTTATGACGTCATAAATACCGACGCCCTCAATTTCCGCCTGCCGCCATTATTTCATGTACTTCTGACCGCATCATTATTTCTGCTCTCGGATTTTCCATCTTTGGCCGTCGATCATCAGGTACCATTCGCGGGTGCTCGAATCGAACTTTGCAACGGCTTTTCTCTTACCCCCGGATTCTTTTTCAACAGTCGCAATCGCCTGTTTGAACCTATCCGGAACTTGCGTCTGATCGGGCACGAAATCTTTGTTACTCTGGTACTCAAATCCCCGGCCTGTAACAACCCCGATGCCCCAGAATCCCTTTCCGGCAAGCACCCCGTTTATGAGATACCCGCGAGCGATTTCCCGCGCCCGATCCGGAGCGACGGGTCTGCCGTTATTAGCCGCTTTCTCGGCCTTGATCGCATCCTCGATGGCTTTGTAAGCGTCAGCTTTCGAGACTTCCCACTTTGCGCGGGATTCGGGATGTTTCGTCGCGGACGGCGCCAGGTTCTGATCATAGAAAGTATTCAGTTCGCCCTGGATTGCCTGATGCAAAGTCTCGGCTTGCGGGTCTTTCTTCCCCGATTTTAGATCGGCCTGCAGGAGAACCAGCTTATGCCAATCTTCCTTGGAAAGCGCCGCGTAATCCTGCAGGAGATCGCGCTCCGAAAAAGCCCGCGGGTTATTGGCCGCAAGGTCCATGAGATCGTAGTAGGCTTTTGCGTTATCGGGCGAATACTGCCCCCGCGCGTTGTGCTCGATTGCGTTCCTGAGGTGCTGAAGCGATGCCGGGTCCGACTGATAAAGGCTTGAATAGGCCGCCGCCCTGTTAGGATCGGATAGAAGCTGGTCCATCGTCTTTGCGCCATTCGGCCCGACAGTCGCCTGTATCAGTAGATTCCTGCTTGCCTCGTCTTTTAATTGCTGGTCACGCAAAATCAATTGCGTGCGGGTCCGGAACTCGGAAAGGGCCATATCCCGATAACGCGGATCGCCGTTTGACGCCGCGTTTGCCCGGTCCTCAACGTCTTTTTCCAATTGGCCGTAATTAGTTTGAAGCTCCTGCGCGGTATAAACACGGGGCCGAACGACCTCGGGGGCCACCTTCGGATTTATCTGATTTCCGATCAAAGCATACCGGCCCGGAGTCTGGTCCTTCGGTTTTTCGAAATGGATCATGAAAGCATCGGTTGCCTCGCGCTCGGTTTTGGCGTTTCGAAGTGCGTCTTTTGCTTTCGCAAATTCCGGACTATTGAGTTCTCGAATCATGTACTCGGCCTGCGTCGCAACGCTCGGCTCATTCTCGCTTTTGGATTGAGCGTACTCCCGCACGCCCGTCTGCCTGGATTCCCGCCACTGAGCCAGATACCACGCGGTACCGTTATCACCCCGCTTTTCCATCGGGTTTAAACCGGACTCGTTAAACAGCACGGATACCGCTCCCGCCGCCTGGTGCGGCTCATACCCGTCTTTAATGAACGTGTCGTATACTTCCCGACCGACTGCTATTTGCTCCGCGCTCAACTTTCCGGCCTGCCGCGGAGCGCCCGCGGAAGAAAGAACCCCGTCCGCTATCCCTCGAGCCGTTCGAGCCTCGACCAGGGGCTTGATCTTCGTCGCAATGTCCAGGCTTGCCTCGGGTGTTAGATAGCCCCTGGCCTGCGCCCACTGCAGATCGTTTTGCGCGGCCAGGGGGTCGCGCAAGGCCGTATTCATGAGCCGGGTCTTGAATGCGTGGTCGAGAAAACCCCGGCGCATTGTCTCGCGGTCGGCATAGTTTGCCGCACCGGACGCGATCATGCCGTCAATTGTTGCGAAGGCATCGCGCACGTTGCTGTGAATCAACTCCTCCGAAGACGCCCCGGCGATGGCGCCGGCATGGCCCTGAATGGCCGCGAGACCGCTTCCTTTGATGATATCCACGCGCTGCCGCCGAATGGCATCTGACATTTCCTTGCCATGGCTGGCAACGTAACCCAGATACCTTTCCTTGAAATACTGTCCGGCACGCTGGCTCGGAATTCCTTGCGCGATTTGTTCTCCAAGCTCTCGCGCCTGCTGGTCCCACTGGAGACGAGCGGCCTCAGGATCGGTATTGAAAATCGGGTCCTGAAGCGTCTTATTCTGCAAGTCCTGAAGCGCAACACTCGCCGCAGACACGGCTTCATATGCCTGTTTCGTATCTTCGGCCTTCTGCATCATGTCGATCCATTTAACACCCTCGGAAAAAACCTGCGCCCCGACTTTTGCAACCGCTTCGGATACCGAAGTTCCGAGACTGGTTGGAATATTCGGAAGCTCAAGTGCGGGAAGTTGCGCTTTTCTTTCATATTTAGGCAGCACCGCCATGGTGTGCTCCTTTCTGCCCTCACGGCAGTAAACGATTCCGGCCAGGCCGGATAGCTAATGCAAAGTGTCCGTTGACTCGAAAACCAGCAGGCCCATAATTTTGTCAAGGTCCGCATCTAGTGCGTCTGCGAAACCGGTGCTGCCGGCCTCGCGCAATTGTTCGAGCGCGAAAGTAAACTCAGCGGCAAGTTTTTTCATTTCGTTTACGATTTCCTCCCATTTTCGAGATATCCGCAGACCTTCGGCGACCAAAATGGAATACTCTACCGAGGACAGTTCGACCGCCGGATCCAACTGGCGGAAATAACACCCGTAGAAGGCCGAACTTAGCTCATTAGATGCGTTTACCAGTTCCAAAAGCCGGGCTTTCGACTTGTCGAGGTCAATAAGATCCATCCCTGCCCCTTTGCTGCCCCGGCGAAAGCGAGAAGACCTCTAGGCCCGTTCCCTTCTGACCGCGAGGTGCAGTTGTCGGGTCGCCGGATTTCTTTATGACAGTCATACCAAATTCTTAGCCCGCAGAAGAGACGCCGTTCCGGAGAGCACAGTTCCCGCAGCCCCGATCCACCCGGCCCGTTTTTTCATGGGAGCCGCCCAATCGTAGATGGACGCTTCATAGGACTTCGCAGCCGCTTTCGTGTCTCCCGCATAGCCGAGTTGCTGGATATCGTCCTCGAAATTTCGTGCCGTGTTCATCATGACGTCCAGGGGAGAACCTGAGGAAAGGTCCACTCCGGAACCGCCCATAATTGTCGCCTGTTGCCCGATCATCTGCCTTTTCTCGCGGGAGAGGCGCAGCGTTTCCGCTTTGGCTGACTCCTGGATGGACTTGGCTTCCAGGCGCGAGGCCTCCGCATTGGCCTTCATGATCTCCGATTCCATGTTGCCCTGCTGGATCGAGCTGAGAGCGGACACGCCCATGCTCCCTACCGTGAGAGCCGGCATGAGCCAGCTGCCGATAGAAGATCCGGCCATGCTCGCGGAGATTGCCGCTTCCGCGGGGACCATCGTCGAGCTCATGAGCCCGGCGGTGCTCGCCGCGGAGCCGACGGCCGAACCGACCGTGGAAATAGCGGCCGGAATTGCTGCTATGAGTTGGGGCATATCAGTTCCTTTCTAATCCTCAGGGGCTGCTCTTCCATGGACGGTTCGACCGCCAGCTCCAACTGGCGGAAATAACACCCGTAGAAGGCCGAACTTAGCTCATTAGATGCGTTTACCAGTTCCAAGAGTCGGGATTTGGACTTGGCGAGGTCGATAAGATCCATCCTTCCCCCTTTGCTGCCCCGGCGAAAGCGAGAAGTCTTCCGCCGGAATTTCGGTTTCATCTGTGGGCCGCATTCGTTTGGCGGATCACGCACGCGATATCATGTTCTTCGATTTCAAAGCGGGCCCATGCGTGAATCTGCAATCGCGGATCGGCTGCATTCCCGTAAGTGAATTCCCTGGCTTGCAGGATAGCGGCGTAATAATCGCCAATCGATTTGAGATAGGCGGCCTTTGCCTGCTCGACAGCCTGCCCGGTCTCTGCGACGTACCCGGCCAGGGCTTCAAAACGAGCGCTGCGGGCATCGTAGATCGCAGCCTTGAGCCTACCGAGGTCGTCTGAAAGCGCCCGTTTCCAATCCGCCGCTACCTCTGCCTGAGCCAGGAGTTTCCTTAACGCGCGCTCTTGAATTTCAATCTGGTCTTCGAGGTCGGCGGAATCGCTGTCCTCAACGTAGGACCGCCGAAGGTCAGCGCGAAGCCGGTCAATCTCATTCTGCTTCGCCTGAACCCGGTTTGAAGCATCCTGCGCTTTCTCCACGTAGGGAGCGCAAAACGCTGTGAATGCTTTTTCGGCTTTCCCGATTCGGGCCATGGTCCGTTCAATTTCTTTGGAGCCCATATTTAGACCTCCTCCCCATAGGACCGGAGCACCTTCCTTAGGACTTCGCGCTGCTGTCCTTGCTCCTGCTTGTAGAAATGCATCCTGTGTTCCAGCGTGCGCCGGGCATTTGCTTCCTCGACCTTGTGCATCTGCGGGCTGTTGGGAAAGCTCAAACCGCCGGGCGGCTTCGCGCTGCAACCTTCCAGAGTCGGTTTTCGCGCAAGTGCCCGCTCCTCGCCGAAACTGATATAGGCCAGATCGAGGCAGGAGGCATGGTCTTCGCGAGGGCAATAACGACCAGCGTTTGCACGCTCGGCCTCGGCCATCCTGCAGCCGGACTTTGGATAATTCAGCTGTAACGGAGTATATGTTTCCATGTGCGTATCTCCTTTCAACTACTCGCCTGTGAGTTCTTCAGAGGTGAGGCCCAATGCCTGAGCCCACCGTTCAATACATGCCAGCTTCAGCGCAGCTCCGCCGTTTCTCATTGCCTGAAAATCGGTGTAGCGCTCCCCGACATCGCGGCAGAACTGCGTCCAATTCTGGCGGCCAGAATTCCTGAGAATGCGGGTTAAAAGCTCCTCTATTTCCTGAGGTGGTACGGCTGCAGTTTTCATCTGCTTC
>JAJFVB010000265.1 GCA_021372055.1 Desulfobacteraceae bacterium
GTAGATTAGGAAGATTGTCTGGAGCACCTCCCGGACCCACTGGGCGCCCAGCAGATAGGTGAACCTGTTCAGGATGCGGTGGGATTGCGCCGCGCTTTTGGGCTCGGGGTTCATGTGCGTTCTTTATCGAAGGGCGCGCGGGCAGGTTCGGTCCGTGAGGCGCGGAGCTTTTCGTGAAAAAGCTCCAGCAGCGCCAGACAGTTCCTGCGCAGGTCGAAATCGCGAAGCACCAACTCTCGCCCTCTTCGGGCCATTTCACGGGCACCTTCCGGATCGCGGGCGAACCGGACGATCGCATCGGCTATCGCTTCTTCATCGCCCGACGGGACGAGAATGCCGGTATCGCCATTCCGGACGACCTCGGGTATCCCGCAAACATTTGTGGCCACAACCGGCAATCCGCAACGCAGCGCTTCAACGATCACGTTGGGTATGCCGTCGCGGTCGCCCGCGGAATCGATAACGCTCGGCATGACGAAGATGTCTCCCGAGCACATGAAACCGGGGACATTTTCATACGAGACAGCACCCGGGAAGTCTATCTTATCGACCAGATCGAGCCCCCGGGCCAGGCGGAGCAGACGGCCCGCCCGAGGCCCCCACCCGCCGAGCACAAGGCGAAAATCAACGCCCCTGTCCCGGAGCAGGCCGCAGGCGCGGATCAGGACATCGAAGCCCTTCTTGGGGACCAGCCGGCCCAGGGCAAGTATGGTGGGGACCGGCCTCTCCAGGGGCGTCGCCGAGCGGCCGCCCATCGGAGGATGGCCGCTGTAGATCACACGGATTTTGTCTTCATGGCCGGAAGCATGGAGGCGCAAGTGATTGACATTCGCATTGTTTTCCGTCCGGACAAGGATGGCGGCCCTGATTTTTTCCTCCAGCGCGCCGTCGGGCGGATAGATATCTCCGGCGTGTGCCGCGAAACTGAAGGGAATCCCCGTAAGCCGCGAGGCAACCCAGGCGGCGGTGGCGGGCCCGTTTGCCCAGGGAGCGTGGATATGCTCGATTGATTCCTCCTGGAAGCGCCTGCCCAGGTGAAAGCCGCAAAGAAAGGCCCAGGAGTTCTCTCCCGCCGTTTCGGCATCGCACCACCTCCGCAGGAACACGGTGCGGAAGAGTTCCCGCGAAAGACGCGGTTTTCGCCTCACCCAGTACAGGAGGCCCGAAAACAGGTCCCGGATCTTCAGGAGGCCGAGCCTTTCGACCGGGACATCCGGGGTCCCCATGCCGGGCGAAAAACGGTTTGGGAACCTGCCGTAGAGGGCATGGACGGAAACCGGCAGGCCCAGCCGGTGTAGCTCCACGACTTCATTGAAGATAAAGGTTTCCGACGGCTTTGGAAACCAAAGCAGGACGTAGGCGGTCCGAACCCCGTCCATGGCCGCCCGCGCCGGGGCGTAATCCGGAGACGTGTTTCCCGGCTCTCTTTTCTTTTTTGCTTTAATGCCGTTCCTCTGATATTTTTTGGAAACTCTGTCAAACCGAATATATCAATCTCTGCTAAGTGGCTCGATCATACGGGCTTTGCTTTTTTTACTCAAGTTGGAACTCCCTCGTTTCGCATGCTTCTGAAGCGGAAAGGCTCCGGACCCGCTTCGCCAATCCGGATCATGATGGGAGTTTGTTCCGGGGGGACACACCCCCCGCCCGGCATCTTAGGAATGGATAATTGCACGGCGGAAGCGCGCCACACGGCACTTTGCGCCGCCGCCGGCTTCTGGGGCGAACCGCATGAAATGGCTTCTCGGTATCGTTTTACGAATCCTGAAGTACCTCCTGCTCCTCCTGCTCTTCGTCGAAGCCTCCAGTTTCCTCATCGTATCGGTCAGCAACTACATCATTTACGGTCACATCCACGAAGGCAGCCGGGTCCGCTATGATCCATACGCGCTTTTTCTGAACACCGAGGGACAGCGCCACACGGCGTACAATGCATCCGAACCCGGCGCGGAGGACGTCACCATATGGATGTTCGGGGGGTCCACCATGCGAGGCGCGACGGACTACGACGCTCTGACCATCCCGAGCCTGCTCGCCCAGGGGCTGAACGCGTGGGGCGCAAACACACGGTACACGGCCGTAAACTTCGGAGAAAACTCCTTCAACGGCCTGATGGAAACGAAGTATTTCCAGAAGATCATGGTAGAAAACCCGGACCCGAAGCCCAACGTCATTATCTTCTACGACGGGGCAAACGAATACGTCTATTTCGCGCAGCACGGTCATTACGGTCATCACGGTTACCGGCGGGTGAGGGGCTTGATCGAAAGCTATCGCAGCAGCCCCTTCGGCCTCGTGAAACCGTTTGCCGCCGCGCTGCACGCATCCTTTACCAAAGAACTCTACGACAAGATCATGCAGGTGTTCGTGCCCATTGAAATGGACTCCGAATCGCTGCGCCGGTTTGTCGATGATTCCGAAAAACGCTACGACTACATGGATGCGCAGGCCAGGGCGGTAAGCGCCCGGTTCATCCTCTTCTGGCAGCCCGCCCTGTGGGTTGAAACGGCCGAAGTCGCTCCGGCCGTCCGCGGGATCGAGCAGAAGGGCCTCATCAGTTCCGACAGGTTCAAGATCATGAGACGGAATTTCATGACCGTCTACGGCGCGCTCGCCGAGCGTTTGCAGAGGAAACCCTACTTCGTGGACTTCCGCAACGTGCTCTGCTCCCGGACCGAACCGGCCTACCAGCCGGACGGCGTGCATCTTACCGACAGCGGGAGGAGAATCGTGGCGGAGGCAATGCGGGTGGAGATCGAAAATAGGCTTAACAAACCCGGAGAACGTTCGTGAGAAGCATCTTTTCGTGAGCGAACCGGGGAAATCGGGAGATTTGATGAGAGTTTTGCTGTTAAACCCGGCGCTTCCCTTCGGCACCTGGACATTCAGGCAAGTCTGCAATGCTCTGGGCGCAAAATCCCTCGTGGCCCCTCTCGGCCTTGTCACCATAGCGGCAATGCTTCCTGCCGAATGGGATGCGCGGTTCATCGACCTGAACTCGCGGAGGCCGACCGAACAGGAGTGGCAGTGGGCCGATCTTGTGATGATCTCCGGCATGCTGATGCAGCGGGAAAACACGCGAAACCTTGTCCGGGAAGCCAAAGACAGGGGAAAGATCGTCGCGGCCGGAGGTCCCTACGCCACTTCGCTGCCGGATGAAATCCTTGAGGCCGGCGCCGATTTCCTCGTCCGGGGAGAGGCGGAAGAAACCATATCCCGGCTGGTCGCTTCACTTCGAGCGGGGACCCCTGGAGCCGTGTTCGAGGAATCCGGAAAGCCGGACATCACGAAATCCCCCGTACCCCGTTTCGATCTCCTGCGTTTCGAAGACTACGCGATGATTCCGATCCAGACATCGAGAGGCTGCCCCTTCGACTGCGAGTTCTGCGATGTGGTCAACCTCAACGGGCGAACGCCGCGCCACAAGAACCCCGATCAGGTCATCCGGGAGTTGGAGGCAATCTACAATCACGGGTGGCGCAGCCAGGTCTTCATATGTGACGACAATTTCGTCGGGAACAAGCAGCATGCCCGCGCCGTTTTGCAAAAACTCATTCCATGGATGAAAAGCCACGGGGAACCGTTCGTGTTTGCCACCCAGGCCTCCGTTAACCTGGGGCAGGACAAGGAATTGATGGACCTGATGACGGAGGCCAATTTCAACCACATCCTGGTGGGGGTCGAATCCCCCGATGAGGATGTCCTGACCCGGACGAACAAACATCAGAACGTCCGCAATCCTCTTGTCGAGTCCCTGAGGAATATGAACCGGAACGGCCTGATCGTGTGGGCGAGCTTCATCATCGGATTCGATAACGAAAAGAGCGGAGCAGGCAGGAGGATCTGCGAATTCGTCGAAGCGGTAGGGATTCCGGTGCCCACGGTAAACACACTTCGCATTCTACCCCACACGAAACTGTGGAAAAGGCTGGAAGCCGAAGGAAGGCTCATCGAAGACAAAGGGGACGCCAACATGATCGGCGGGCCTCTCAACTACGTGCCCGCACGGCCCCAGTCGGAAATTCTGGCCGAGTATCTTGCCACGATAGATCGCCTCTATGAACCGGCGGGGTATTTGGCGCGGACCTTCAGGTATTTTTTATCGATGCGGCCGACCCGCGCCGCCCTGGGTCGCGCCGGGGGGGGCGGCGATTCGAAGCACGCCCGCTCCTCGCGCAACGCGCCCAGGCTGTCGTCCACCCTGCGGTTTTTGTGGCGCCAGGGAGTCCGGTCCGAACACAGGGTTCAGTTCTGGAGGCAGTTGGTCCGGATGCACCGGGAAAATCCCAGCCGGATGATAAGCTATCTCGATTCGTGCGCCCTGGGAGAAAATCTGTTCTCATTCCGTGAGCGCATTCCGGCGTGGGCGACAGGGAGAAGAAGACCTCCGGCTCCCCGGGAGGATCCGGAAAAATCCTCGTAGCATACTGATCCGGAAATCCCTATTATAGGGAACCGCCTTTCCTATCAGCGCCGTCGGCAACCGGAGGCGCCGGATGGCGAAGTTTCCGCATCGCTGCGAATCGGCATCCCGGGCTCACGGAGGTTGCGCGCCAAAATGGAAGTGGAAATCCGTCCCGTGAAGGATCGAGGAGACCTCCGGAGATTCATCCGTCTGCCTGAAGAAATTCACACCGGACACACCACCTGGGTTCCCCCTCTTTACATGCACGAACGTCCGTACTTTGATCCGCGTAAAAACAGCTCGTCGGCTTTCTGCGACAGTATCCTCCTCCTGGCCTTCAGGGCGGAAAAGGTCGTCGGGCGCATCATGGGGATCGTAAATCATCGCTACAACGCGCTGAGACAGGAAACGACCGCAAGGTTTTCCTGTCTTGAGACAAACGGTGCGGACGAAACCGCGAAAATGCTCCTGAGCCGGGTGGAGGATTGGGCGCGGTTTTTGGGCATGACGAAAATTGTCGGCCCCTACGGCTTTTCGGACCAGGACCCCGAGGGGTTTCTTGTCGAAGGGTTCGAGCATCGCGCAACCATTGGCACTTACTGCAATTTCGACTGGATGCCGATTCTGGTGGAGGAGGCCGGCTATTCCAAGGAAATCGACTACGTGACATTCCGTATCGACGTGCCGAAAGACGAAAAAGAGGTGCGCGACCGGATGGTCGTTTATGAAAGAGCGCGGGACCTGATATCCGCGAGAAGCGGTATAGAACTGGTACGGCTGGAAACCAGGAAGGATGCGAGGCGGTGGGCCAGGCCGGTTTTCCGCCTGATGAACGAGAGCTTCACAAAAAGCCGCATCTACGGTTACTGTCCTTTGAACGAGAGCGAAATGGACGACCTGGCGCGGAAGTACCTGCCCCTGCTGGACCCGCGGTTCGTCGCCGTGGCGAGGAAGGGGGAAGAGCCGGTCGGATTCATAATCGGCCTCCCCGACATGTCGGAAGGCTTTCGGAAGGCGCGGGGAAGGGTGCTGCCGTTCGGGTTTGTCCACGTCCTCTCATCGAGGAGCAGGTCCCGGCAGCTCGATCTGCTTCTCGGGGCGGTCAAGGAAGAATACCGCCGGGCGGGGGTGCTCGGAATCCTGGCCGTCAAGCTCGGACTCTCCGCTCACAAGGCCGGTATGGAATGGGTTGACACGCATCACGTCATGGAGACGAACCGCAAGATGATCCGGGAATACGAAAGGCTGGGGGGGAGGATCTACAAGCGTTTCAGGGTGTATCAAAAGCAGCTCGTCCCCTGAAAAGAGCGCGTGCGATCCCTCGTTTCGGGCTCACGGGCCCTCGCGACGCCTTGCTTTCAAGGTGAGGCTGAATCCTGTGCTCGTCCTGAGCACGCCGGAAATTTCGTCATCTCCGGTGAATTTGCCCCGAAAGCTATGGCCCGTGTAGTGGGAGGCGAAGATCGAATCCCCTTCGATCGTTCCGCTGAAGTGGTAGGTGGATACCTCGCGGAATGGTTCCTGAAGGAAAACGACTCCCCGGATCTTGTCCCCCTCGCGCTCCATTTGCGCCACGGCCCGGGAGAACAGGTACCGGGCTTCCCACGCCTCCGCGGATTCGGCCCGGAGAGGGAATGCACCCCAGCAGCCGAGCAGGATCAGCATCACGCACAGAGGGCGCGAGAACCTTTTCATTCCCTATCCCGCACCTGCGTCACATCCCCTCCCCAGGCGACTTTGTAACGGATTCCCTTCCAGTCGATGTGATCGGTCCGGAGAGTCTCCATGTGAGACCATCCGGCCAGCAGCAGGGTAGCAAAGAAGGCGCAGATCCAAAGAAGGACGGGCCCGGGGTCGGGGTGGCTCCTCCTCAATGCGATTCCCAATCCGGCGACAAGCCCGAGAAATAAAGACGACGACAGCGCGACGGAGGGGGCGGCAAGCCCCATGCCGCCCAGCAAAGTCGCGGCAATCGAGAAGACAATGAGCGCGGCGGCCAGATCGCAGACCATGCCGCAAGCGGCCCATGACACGGGACAGCAGAATTTGAGATAGAGCCACTGGCGTATGAGCCACTCATTCCAGCCTGCCAGGGTCTCCGATGCGATGGGCGTGGCAAGTGCGGCTCCGGTACTGAGCGAGGTATAGATGCCCCGCTTTTTCAGATGCGCGGCCAAGGCGACGTCATCGACCACCTTGCGCGCCCACAAGCCCGGTATCTCCAGCCGTTCGATGTCTTCAGTTCTGATCGCGGTCGCTCCCCCCCACGGCTGGTTGAGGAATGGAAAGCCCTTGGTGAGAAAAAGCATCAGCACCGAGCATGCCCGCCCGATCTGCGCAATGGATCGGCCCATTGGCAGCGCGTGGTGGTATCCGGAGGTCACGATCGCCTCTCCGGCCGCGATTGGGGCCGTGAGGTTTTTCAGCCAGTCCGGAAGCGCCAGGCGCGTGCTGTCGCCGAAGACGGTGATTTCGGAATCCGCGGGCGGTTCGCGAAGCCCTCTCAGGATGCTGTGGTTTTTCTGGCCGCATACGGTTGCCCGGCCGCTGTGGACGAGTTTTGCGCGCGGCGCTTGAGCGATCTCGTCACGGATGACGGCCGCCGCCGGATCTTCCGCGTCCCTCGTTACGAATACGATCTCATATTCCGGGTAATCCTGCCTGAGCAGCGACCGGATACACGGCGCCAGACACTCGCCGGCACCCGATGCCGGCACGATGCACCGGACCTTTCCCGATTTCGCGGGCCTTGCCGTCTGCGGCCTCCCGCGCAGGCGCCTTCCCCCGCACACGATCAGCACAAACAGCCCCGCAGCCAGGAGGAATTGAGCGAAGGCGACAAAGTGGATCAATCGTTTCTCCCGTTTTATATCAGAGCCATTTTTCCCGGATGTACCATTCGGCGGTCCGCCGTATTCCCTCCTCAAGGGATACGCGGGCCTCCCAGCCGAATTTTTCCCGAAGCGACCGGTTGCTGCACAGCCACGCCTGCTGTTTCATCTCCAGGACTTTTTGACGCCCCATGACGGCGGGCTTTCCCGTGACGGAAGAAACCGCGTCCAGGACCACCGCGATGGCATCGAAAAAGGCGGCCGGAAGCCTGAGCGGAATCAGGCGCGGGTTGCCGAGCGCTTTCCGGATGGCGCTTCCAAGCGCCGTGAGAGAGCAGGGGTCGTTATTTGCCACAAAGTGGGCCTCGCCTGATACGGGCCGGTTGATTGCCGCCATGACCGCATCGACCATATCGTCCACGTATACGATGGAAAACCGCCGCTCGCCGTTTCCGAGCAGCGGCAGAACGCCTCTGCGCACCCACTTGAAATAGTGATAGAGGTTCTTTTCCCTCGGGCCGTAAACGACTCCGGGCCGCAGGATTACAAAGTTGTTGCCGTTTTGAGAGCCCCACTGTCTCACGTGTGCTTCGGCGGCAAGTTTGCTCTCGCCGTAGTGGCTGATCGGCGCCGGCGGCGAGGTTTCATCCACCGGGGAAAAGGGTGAAGAAGGACCGGCCGCGGCCAGGGAACTGATGTAGACCAGCCTGTGAGACGGTCGGAGCGCGTCGAGCAGACGCAGCGTAAGATCGGTATTGGCCTCGAAATACCCCTGCCTGTTCGGGGCGCGTGTTGCCCCTGCGCAGTGGACAACCGTGTCGGCCCCGCGAAGGGCGTCCTTCAGAAGAGCGTCGCCTGCGCCGAAACCCGGAAAGATCCTTGCCCCCGCAATGTCGAGCCGGGAAGCGATGTTGCTTTGGGTTCTCAGCCAGAGGCGAACGTCGCAGCCGTCGCGCGCCAGCCTTTGGGCTACGTGCGATCCGATAAAACCGCTCGCTCCGGTCAGCATTACAGCATGCAAATGAGGATTCCTTTCGCTCTGCGCGGTGATTATCTGTATGACAGGAAATATTCGAAGTGTTCACGTCAACATACTACATTTTCGATGGCAACGGCAAATATCCCTCTATACCGGGTAATTCGATGTTTACACCAAATGGGAGATTTGCTATTAATTTTTGCTTACACGCATAAAAAGAGCCCATCTGTATGCATATCTGCGCTGCTCCTCCTGAGGACCGCCGGTCGCCGATTTACCGGCAGGACCTGACAACGCTGATCGCCCTTCTGCTGTGGCGGGCCGAAGAATTCGGCAACCGGACAGGCTATATTTTTCTACAGGATGGGGAATCTCAGGAAATTTGTCTGACTTACGGCGAACTCGGGCAAAGGGTGTTTTCCGTCGCCGCCTCGCTCCAGTCGAGCGGAAAGCCGGGCGACCGGGTCCTTCTGCTCTGCCCTCCCGGACTCGAATTCATCGTCTCCTTTTTCGGAACGATTTGCGCGGGCCTTGTGCCCGTTCCGGCATATCCGCCCCACTCCAACCAGACTCTGGCCAGACTCGAGGCGATAGCCTCCGATGCGCGTCCAGCCTTGGCGCTGGCGACCTCGCAGATACTGGACCGGGTCGAGCAGCAATGGGCGAACAACCCCCCGTTTTCCGGCATGCGATGCCTGGCGGTGGAGGATATCTCCCTTTCGTCCGCATCGGAATGGCGCGCTCCCGCCTGCGACGGCGATTCACTCGCATTCATCCAGTATACGTCCGGGTCCACGGGTTCTCCCAGAGGGGTACTGGTAAGCCACGCAAACCTGCTCCACAATTCGGCGCTCATCCGCGACCTGTTTGGGCACCCATCCGAATTCAGGGGCGTATCATGGCTTCCGCCCTATCACGACATGGGGCTCGGGGGCAGCATCGTCCATCCTCTCCATGTAGGCGGCCTGGCGGTTCTCATGTCGCCGTTTCATTTTCTGCAAAGACCTTCGCGCTGGCTCGAAGCCATAACCCGCTACCGTGCGACCATAAGCGGGGGCCCGAATTTCGCCTATGACCTCTGCGTCCGCAAAATTGCACCCGAGCAGCGGGAGTCTCTCGACCTGAGCAGTTGGGACGTCGCCTACAACGGGGCCGAACCGATTCGGGCCGAAACCATGGAACGGTTCATCGCGGCTTTCGGACCGTGCGGTTTCAGGCGTTCGGCTTTCCGCACCTGCTACGGGCTCGCCGAATCGACCCTGATTGTCACGGGCCAGGCCCGTGAGACCCGCCATAAGGAACTGCACGTCAATGCGAGGTCGCTGCAGACCGACAAGCTGGTGCCGGTTTCCCCCGGTTCGGAAAACGGAACCGTGCTGGTGGGGTGCGGCAAGGCTGCGCGCGGCATCGATCTTCTTATAGTCGATCCCGAGACGCGCCGCCCGAGCGGGGACGGGGAAATCGGTGAAATCTGGGTCGCCGGGCCGAGTGTCGCCAAGGGGTATTGGGAACAGCCGGAGGAGACCTCTCTGGTTTTCGCGGCAACGGTTTCCGGGACGGCCGGAGGACCCTTTCTGCGCACCGGCGACCTCGGCGCGCTGCACGAGGGAAACCTCTTCGTAACGGGCCGGTTGAAGGACCTTATCATTATCCGCGGCCGGAACCATTACCCCCAGGATATCGAACTTACCGTCGAAAAGAGCCATCCCGCCCTGCGCCCGGGCTGCGGAGCAGCCTTTTCGGTCGACCTGGACGGCGAGGAAAGGCTAGTGATCGTGCAGGAGGTCGAGCGGAAGTACTTGCGCGGCCTTGACGCTGAAGAAATCGTCGGCGCTGTTCGAGAAGCCGTATCGAGCCGCCACGAGCTTCAAGCCTACGTCGTGGTGCTCATCAAGACGACAACCATTCCCAAGACTTCCAGCGGCAAGATTCAGCGCCGCCTGTGCCGCGCACTGTTCCTGAGAGACGAGCTGAACGTTGTGGCCCGCAGGACGGGCCTTCAGGAAAATTCCGCCGATACGGACCGGGACTTCTCCAACGCTCGGCACGGCAACGGGGGAAATGATCCGGAGCGCTACGCCGAAGAGGTTCTGGCCTCGCTGCGGGAGCAGGTTGCCCGGCTCGTCCGCATCAACCCGGAAGCCGTCGACCCGGGAAAACCGATCACTGCTCTCGGGATCGACTCCCTCATGGCCGTGGAACTGAAGCTCTCCGTCGAAACCGAAACCGGGACCGAGATTCCGGTCGAGGCGATATTTGCGGGCGCTTCCATCGGGGACCTCGCGGCGCACATTGCATGGCAACGGTCCGCCGGAGCACGCGATCCCGACGGCGGTCCCCTGGCCGGGGTACTCACCCGGCACGAAAGCGGGAAGAGCGACTCTCCCTGGAACGGACCGGCCCGGGAGGCGTGCGAAGTGAAGCCCGAATGCTACAACTTCGAGGATTTCCCAGAGCTTCGCAACCTCAGGCGAATCTTTCACGGCATGGGAGAGCAGAAGGTCGATAATCCCTATTTCAAGGTCTACGGGGGAATCAACCGCGACACGGCAGAAGTGGAAGGCGGCGAGTTCATCACCTTCTCGAGCTACAACTACCTCGGCCTCTCGGGGCATCCCGCGGTATCGCAGGCGGCCAGGGAAGCAGTGGAACGCTACGGCACATCGGTGTCCGCAAGCCGCATCGCCTCGGGCGAAAGGCCTTTGCACCGGGAACTCGAAAGAGAGCTTGCGGAACTCATAGGCACCGGGGACTGTCTTACCTTTGTCAGCGGTCATGCCACCAACGTCACGACGGTCGGTCACCTGTTCGGAAGCGACGACCTGATCCTCTACGATGCCCTCATCCATAACAGCGGTCTGCAGGGCTGCACGCTGTCGGGAGCGGCCGGCCAGGTGTTTCCCCATAACGACTTCCACGCGGTCGAACGCGTCCTTCAGGCATCCCGGTCGCGTTACCGGCGCGTCCTGATCCTGATCGAGGGACTCTACAGCATGGACGGGGATATTCCTGACCTGCCGGCCTTCATCGATGTGAAGAAACGCTACAAGACCCTGCTTATGGTCGATGAGGCCCATTCCGCCGGGGTGCTCGGGGAACGCGGCAGGGGCATCGGCGAGCACTTTTCGGTCAATCCGGCGGACGTCGACCTGTGGATGGGCACCCTGAGCAAGTCCTTTGCCAGTTGCGGCGGATATATCGCGGGCAACGCAGCGCTGGTGGAATATCTCAAGTACACGGCGCCGGGATTCGTTTACAGCGTCGGGATGACTCCCGCCAACGCGGCTGCGGCGCTTGCTGCGGTCAAGCTGCTCAAAGCCGAACCGGAGCGCGTCGCGCTGCTTCGCAGCCGGGCCGGAATCTTCTGGGAAGGTGCGCGCGCAAAAGGATTCGATACGGGAATCAGCAACGGACTGCCGATCGTTCCGGTGATCGTGGGGCATTCCGTCAAGGCGATGCGCCTATCGCAGGCGCTTTTCAAAGAAGGCATCGACGTCCTGCCCATGGTCTACCCCGCCGTACCGGACCGGGCCGCGCGGCTGCGGTTCTTCATCAGTTGCACGCATACGGTCGAGCAAATCCGCCACACGCTGGATGTGCTCGAACGCTGCTACGCTTCCCTGAAGTGAAAAGAGCTCCCCACACTTCCGGAAAGTCTCCCTGCCTTGGATACCCACCATCAAGCAACCGGATCCATTGAATATTGTGAAAAGTTGTGCCCGGTCGGACTTTTCCCCGTACACGATTTACATTGATGATGTGATACGGATTTGCGTTCAAGAAGGTACCAAAGGACGCTTTCGAAAAGCGTGGGGAACTGCGCCCCCCACACCCCCACGCCGCTACGCGGCTTATTTGAACCACACGCGCTTGCGCGTGAGGTCGCTATTTGCGGGGGTGCGGGGGAATCATTCCCCCGCTCTTTTTCGACGAACTGGGCAAGCACAGTTCTTATTTATGAAGATCAGGAGGCGTACTATGCCTGTCAAAGCCATACCGGAAGGTTTCCACACGCTCACTCCGCTCATGTCGGTCAAGGGTGCCGAGCGGATGATCGAGTTTCTCAAGGCCGGATTCGGAGGTGTTGAGCTTGATAAAATGCTTACCGACGATGGTGCGGTCATGCATGCGTCAATAAGAATCGGCGATTCCGTCTTGATGCTCGGGGAGGCCATGGAGGGCTGCAGCCCCGCCGTGCCGACCTCGCTCTATATCTATGTGCCGGATGTGGATGAGACCTATCGCGCCGCGGTGAGCGCCGGAGGGCAGTCCATGGAAGGGCCGGCGGACCAGTTCTGGGGTGACCGGGCCGCGGTTGTAAAGGATTTCGCGGGAAATACCTGGTGGATTGCAACCCATGTGGAGGACGTCGCCGAAGACGAAATGAAGAAGCGGGCGGCTGCATTCCATGAAAAAATGGCCCGCGAAAAATCCGCTCATGCAGCGGCGGCCTGATACTCATTTGCGGTCGAGAATGCACCACAAAACGCTTTGACTAACGTGGGGAGCCGTGCTCCCCACACCTCCACGCCGCCACGCGGCCCATTTTGGCGAATCATTCCCCCGCGTTCAGCTCAGCATATCTTCACCTCGGGCGCGGGTTTGATAAACTCCTGCTTGAGGCTGTAGGTATATGCCCCCTGGCACGGAATCATCAGGACGTCTCCGATCCGGATATCTTCCCCGAAGTAGGCAAACCCGAACACATCATGCGGCGTGCACAGCGATCCAAGGATGTTGCAGGGTTTTTCGTCAAGCGATGGGCGGGTCAGGTTGAGCACGGGAAAATAATCCGTTTCGAAGCGTTCCCAGCCCACGGCGTTTGTCCCGGCGTCGGTGATAACCAGATCCGGCGCTTTCTTGTCGACCACCCGCAAAATGAGATGCATGGCGTCGTTGCATATCCAGCGCCCCGGTTCGAGAAAGACCCGGCAGGGGAATACGGAGCGAAGATCCGCATGGAGCGCTCGCGCGATTTCTTCGGCAAAGTTCTCCAATGGCGCCGCCGGGAGTTTGTAATGAACGGTCGGCGATGTGGTCCGGGCACCCGGCGGGTGGTCTTCGGGAAGAGAGTGGAGCCATTCGCCGCGCTCTGGCCAGTAGCCGCCTCCCACGTCGATGAATTCAATCGGGCGCAGCGACTCCTGCGGAAGTTTTTCGAGCGTTTCGCCCAAATTCCGGATGAAAGCGGTCTGCGGTACGGCGGAGAGGTTCCAGCTCGTATGGAACTGCAGGCCGCGGAGCCGCACATGCTCGCATTTTTGGGCCTGCCGGATAAATGAGGAGAGCTGGTCGAGGGGTATCCCGAATTTTCGCCAGGTCCCCGACCGGCTGGTGGTCAGGCGGACCCCGGTTCCGACGGAGATGTTCCGTGACGAGGCTATCGCCTCCAGGCGGTCGAGTTCGTTGAAGCTGTCGAGGAGTACCACGACCTCCCGCGCATTGTCCGCGGCAAGGCTCAACTCCGCATCCGTTTTGCCCGGACCGCTGAAGACGATATCCCGAGCGCCCAAAGACAGGGCCATGGAAAGTTCCCGGCCGCTCGAAACGTCGAGGCCAAGCCCCTCGGCAAGCAGCGTTCGCGCCGTGGCGGGATGGTTGTTGGACTTTACGGCGAAATAGGTCCGTGAGCCGGGCAGCCGTTGCTCGAAACACCGGCGAAACCGCCGGGCGCTGTCCCGCAGTGCCTCCCTGTCGAGAAGGTAGAGGGGGGGCGGCGCGGCCTCAAGGGCTTCGAGATACCTTGGCCTGTTTTGGAGGAAGCCTTGCACGAAAGCTTGGAGTTCCTCTCCGGGCAGACGCATCATTCGATCTCCGGGCGGATCTTGTCGAGCAGTTCCTGAATCCCGGTTTCAATGCGTTCGGCAGGGTCCAGGCGTGCGATAACGTAACCCAGGAGCCACGAGGAATAGTCTTCGGGGGGCAGGGTGATGACATGTCCGGGGGTGCGCAGCGTTCCGATCTCCAGCACCCGGGGATCCCGCTCGAGGAGCTCCCTGTCGATTCGTTTCAGGGTTCCCGCCCTCGGGGCGAAATGGCGCAGCCCGGCATAAACATCCTTCCCGCCCGGGCGGACGCACGGCACCGATTGCAGCCCGCAGGCGAAATCGAGATGCAGACCGAGGATGTCCAGCCCGGCGGCGGCGCGAAGAAGGAAGGGCAGGCAATCCCCGCCGGGTCTGGGAGCAATTTCCAGAAGCGTTACTCCCTTTGGGCCGATGATGAAATCCAGCATGCACAGACCGCGCGAGATCTGAAGACTGCTTGCGGCCAGGAGAAGCGTATGGAAAAAGAGCTGAACGGCGATCCCCTCCTGCTCCGGGCTGCACAGAATGTAGGCCTGGATCGTTCCGAACGGCTGGGTTCGTGCGCGGATTTTCCGGCAAAGACGGATCAGTTGCACCCGTCCGTTATCAACAGTGAAATCGCAGCTGTACTCCTCCCCGTCGATACACTCCTCCGCGACGATCATTTCGGATTCGCTCGCGTTCGAGCGATAGAGAGGGTGGGACCGGCGTTTTCGCAAACCCTCGAGCACGCGCGCGTAATCACGTCGGCAGTCCTCCCGCGACCGGCACCGGAAAACCAGTTCGCTGCCGCTTCCGCAGAGGGGCTTGAGCACCAGGGGAGAACCGGTTTCATCGAAAAAATCGACCGCCTCGCCCGCGGACCGGATCTTGCGGGCTTGCGGACAGTTCAGGCCCTGCCCGCTCCAGGCCGCCTTTGAGAGGTACTTGTCGCGGCAGTTGGCGATCGCCTCGGCAGAGGGATAGGGCAGCCTGTACTCGCGCGCGAGATGAGAGGTGAATTCCATCGACTCGCAGTCGAAACTGGTGATCCCGGCCGGCGTAAGCCCCCGGCGCTGGAGGAACCGCCTCAGGGCTTGCCCTGCGCCGTGCGGATCGGTCAGCGTGCAAAGGAGTTCTTCGTCCGGCCCCGGATCGGCCTCCAAAGCCTTCCCGCGGATTTGCGGATCCGTGATGAAGACGGCCTTGCCGGGTGCCGAGCGCCGAATGATGTCGATATAGTCGGACGTCGTTCCGACAACGAGGACAACTTCGCGCTCAGCCATTGGCAGTCCTCGCCTTTGAGCCGTTTTCGCCGGCGGGGTGCGGGAGATGGATCTTGTAGAGGGGGCGGGGCGTGAGGTGAAACCGTTCTTTCCACCCGAAATCGCCGCAGAGAAAATCGACCGTTTGCATCCTCGACTCGCAGGCCCATTTCAGATGCTGAAAATTGATGAGCTTGGCCACTCCCGGAAATTCCGGATCGGTCCCTCCGGCCAGAACCGTGTAGGTCGAATTCCACACCCCGCCGATATCCACCGCCGCAACGCGTCCGCCAAGGAGGACGGTCGTCACGCGGAGAGCCGACCGGCCGTCGAGCCGTGAGGCGAGGCGCTCGAAACCGCCCAGAAAGCGCGGGTCGTGGAAGTAGGATTTTTCTCCGAAGACATTGTGGTTCAACTCGAACAGCTTTGGCACGTCCGGGAAATGATTGAAACGGTATTCGATGCCCAACGCCTCCAGCCGGGCCCGTTCGCGGCCGAGCTGCTTGCGCGATTTGCCGGGAAAGGTTTTGAAATAATTGTCAAAAGAGTATTCATGCTCCGGGGGGAAAAAAAGATACCCTGTTTCGTCCGGCACTGCGGGACCTCCTCCATCGGGCAGCGATTCGCGGGTAAGGTAGCGCAGGAACGTGACTCCCGGAACGGCATCCAGCAGCGCCTGCGCCGCACCGGGGCCTGCTGCGGGGATCTTGTTCTGCTCGAGCCATGTCTTCCCCTGCCAGATTTCCCCCGGAAAGTGGCCGAAATACTGTTTTTCATCAATCCAGCTCAGCGCCAGCATCCCGGCTGCCGCCCCATTCCGTTCGGCCGTCAGGAACACAGGGGGACGGTTAAAGGACAGCGAGAAGCATTCCCGGACCTCCCACAGATCGAACAAACACTGCCTGGGCCAGAGAGCCCGCCAGATCATGCCGCACTCGTCCGGGTCCGTGCATGTGCGAATCCTGAAATCCCCGATGCTCATGCCCTCAAATTGACCTGCAGGATGCTGCGGGTTCCCTCGAAAAACCGCTCTGCGAAATCCCTTACGATGTCCGGATCGTAGGGCCTGCAGCTGAAGACGTCCAAATAAACCGCATTCGTCGCATTGGCGAAATGCGCTGATATCAATGATGTTTCAATGAGCTGAACCATGGAGTAACCGGCGACTTTTTCATCCTCGCCAAAGTGGACTACCTGGGTCTCTCCGAAACGCTTCATTTCGATGAGTTCGCAAAGCTCAATCACAAATCGCCTGATCGTATCCGCGCAGCGGATCTTGTCAGGGTTGCAATCGTAGATGTCGATAGCCGATGCAATTCCCCAAGCTCCCTGACGAGTCGCCTTTTCCTTGATTTCCGGTCCGTTCATCCCGAGGTCCTTCTGGTGAAAACTCTCCATTCGGAACAGTCTTTCCTGATGGAGCCGGCTGATTTCTTCCGGCGCATCCGCCCATTTCTGAAACTAAGCGGCCAAGGGCGATACTGACGCGTCCGCTGGCCTCGGTTTCTTGTTCGGTGGATATAGTCACTATGTCCTTCTCCAGTCAATTCCTTTCTCCATGCCCGCGCACAATGGCGCTCGGACGGCACCGGAGGGCTGCTCCGCGACGAAGACGGACGCAAAAAAACGCGACGGGACGACGGGTTTTGGATTCACCGTCCGTGGAGGCGAAGGGGGAAAGAAAAGGAAGGGATGGGTGTTGAGGTACTGTCGCGGGACGGGGGGGCCAATCCCGCGAGGGGACTTTTCTTCCGGAGGGAAGACCTGCCCGGCCGCCCCTCCGGAGGATTCGTCCGGTCTAAAGAAGCGAGGCGTTGCCCTGCGAAGCGGAATCGCGTTTTGCCGGGTGCGGCGTGCTGTTCAGGGCGCCGTTTAAGCCCTTGGCTTTTGGGCCTGAAGATTGCTTCTGGATGGCCGGAATGCTTTGGGGGGCGATTTGTCGCGCCTTGGCCTCCTTGACCGGTTCATCGTCGCGGTGAGCAATCCGTTCGGATGCTCTTGCGGCCCTCGCGGTTTGACGTCTCCGACCCGTTATGATCCGGGCCAGTTGCCCCACCACGGTCTGCATCTGCCCTGCCTGGGTATCCATCGACTCGGCCGATGAAGCCGATTCCTCGGCCTGGGAAGCATTCTGCTGGACTATCTTGTCCATTTCCGAAACCGCCTTGTTCACCTGCTCGATCCCCATGGCCTGTTCCTGCGAAGCGGAGGCGATTTCGGCTATGAGCCCGGTAACCTTCATGGAGGTTTTGGCCACCTTGTCAAAGGCGTCGTTGGTTTTCGTGACCTGATCGGAGCCGTCGCGGATCTTGTTCACCGTGCCCTCGATGAGGCTGGAGGTGTTCCGGGCCGCTTCGGCCGCGCGCAAAGCGAGGTTTCGCACCTCATCGGCGACAACCGCGAATCCCGCTCCCGCCTCTCCCGCTCTGGCTGCCTCGACAGCGGCATTCAGGGCGAGAAGATTGGTCTGAAAAGCGATTTCGTCAATGGTCTTGATGATCTTCGAGGTTTCTTCGCTTGCGGTCCGGATTTCACCCATCGAAGCGATCAGGCCGTTCATCGAGTGGCTGGCCTCTCCGATGTTTTCGTTTCCCTCGCCCATGAGCGTATTCGCCTCCCCCGCGTTTGCCGCGTTCTGACGGGTCATCGAGGACATTTCCTCGAGCGAGGAGGAGATCTCTTCAATGGAGGCCGCCTGCTCGGAAGCCCCTTCGGCTATGATCTGGCTGGCCGACGCGAACTGGTTTGAAGAGGAGGACACGCTGTCCGCGTTGTCATCCAGGGTGTGAATGATTCGGGTGATCGGATTTACTATGCTGCGCGAAATGAGGAACCAGGCAACGGCCGTGAGTATCATGGCAATGCCGATTACGCCCAGCATGATCATCAGGCTGCGCTCGCCGATCGCCTGGACCGCGAGCGTTCCCTCCTGGAACTCGTCCTTGTACGATCCGGGCCCTATCACCCAGTCCCACGGCTGGAAATACACGAGTTTTGTGATCTTCCGGCGGGTGTTGCCGTCGCCGGGATTCTTCCATGCGTATTCGTGCAGCGCGGACTCGTTTGGCTTGAGTCCCACGGCCTTGCTTATCATTTCCTGAATGACCGGCTTGCCTTCGGCGTCTTTCGATTCCCAGATGCTCTCGCCGTTACGCTTCCCGTTCTGAGAAATGATGTAGTTGCCCTTGCTGTCGAGAACGAACACATATCCGGTTTTCCCCACCTTAATGCCCGTTATTACTTCTTTAAGGCCCTTTATGATCTCTTCGTGGGGCAGGCCCACGTAGAGCATGCCGATGACCTTTTTGCCCGCATCGTAGAGCGGTTCGTAAGCGGTCAGATACCAGGCGTTTACGACAACGGCCCGCCCGATGTAAGATTCCCCCTTCATTATCGAGGCAATTACCGGATTTGCCTTCCCGTCCGGGTTCGTTGCCGGTATGAAGGTTCCGATCGCCCTCCTTCCATCCTCCGTTGTCACGTTGGTGGCCACGCGCAGCATGTCGCCGGCGGGATTCATGACCTGGAACACCGTGCTGGTGCATCCGACCAGCTGCTTTACCTGATCCACTATCGGCACGGTCGCCTGCATCTGCTTTTCCTGGCCGAGCCATTTGTCCCCGACCATCATCTTGGGAAGCTCGATCCGACTCGTCACCTTTGAATATTGATTGGTCGCATCCCAGCTCACTTTCTCTTCCGACAGGGAGGCGCCGTTGTGAGAATTGACCAACTCGCGGGCCATCTTGAGGGATGTCTTCAAAAGTATCTGGTTGCCTTCCTGCGCTGAAGCGACAGTCCGGTAGAGAAGGTCCGAAATGTGGCCCAGGTCTTCGTTGGCCAACCGGTTGCTCTCCTCTGTGGACGACTGGACTATTTTGCCGTTTTGCCAATAGCTGATGCCGGACAAAACGAGTAGCGGAACGGCACTGAGGATTATGCCGCACGCGAGGAGTTTGAATCTGAGACTGGTATTCCTCATCTTGGTCCTCCTGGACAATGCGCGAAAAAATGAACTGCAGTCCTGCCGGTACGGAAAGGATATTGCCTGAGCTTGCTTCAAAATTCACAAATCAAATGCTGTGGATACTTTGCTTCTGTTGCCTGGAACTTGTTGTGCAAGGGTGTGATGGCAATATAATCGATCCCAGAAGCGTTTGACTTTAGGGAATTTTTCCGTGCAAGAGCAATTCCGGGCGTCTTGGAAAACTGAAGAAGATCAAATGCTTCCGAAAGGGGGGAAGGCATCCCCCTTTTCTGTGAGTGTTTGTTTTCACAAATTTAAGTTAATGATTATATTTGCTAAAAATCGGAGAATAATACGCAGGGGGGAGGGTGCTTCAAGAGCAGTGACTGGATTCATACTGCTCTCAAGGTGGAAATGCACAGGAAAGGTATATACTCATGACTTACGAGTAGGAGCACCGGGGATGACCTAATCGTTCGGACCGAACAGGGAGGTGAACATATGGCAGGTGCGACTTTTCCAACGATGATGCCAAGCTTTCAGACCGTGGGGAGCCCGCTTCCCACACCCCACACGCAGCTGCGCTGCTCATTTTGGCGCTTGCGGCGCGCCTTTGGCCAGGCCGCAAGCGCCGGAGCGCCCGGCCTGACGCGCGTGCGCGTGAGGCTACGGCAGAAATCCCGAGGAGGGGCGGGGAAATCATTTCCCCCGCTCTCCTGGATGCGTCGCCGTAGCGCAAACTCTCATTGGCTCAGGTACTGCAGTAATTCGCCTTCGTTTTGCCGGACCATGTCGGACTTGCCTGCCCCCGTTTCGCCGTAGCCCACCTGCTTGAGGAGCGTAATGCGCTGCTGGGCGGCCGTTTTTTTCTCCGCGGGTTTGCCCGCCCGGTAGGTTGCTCCGAGCGCGTCATACCAGAGGCCTTCGGCGGCGTAAAGCGCGGGGGATTTGGCCGCGCCCGCCGATTCCAGCTGCTTTTTCAACTCCGGCGAAGGCTCCCGGTAGAGGATGCTCCCGCCGTGGTAGACGTCCTTCGAAGGTTGTTTGGGATCCACCTCGATGCTTATGAACCACTGATAGACGACGCCGGGTGTCAACTCGGCCTTGTGGTCGGCAAGACTAAGCACCTGTATGCCTCCCTCTTTCGGGGACTGGAGTTGGGCTTTGACCAGTGTCTTTGCTCCCTTGTCGTCATTTAGCGTGAACTCGATACGGCTGGTCGTGGGCTTTGAAATATACCAGTAGAGGGTGGGCTGCCGCTGGGAGGTGAGCCCCACATGATCGGGTGCAAGAGCGAGCAGAGTGGGCGTTTCCCCCTCGATTCCCCGCACCGCCGCGGCCACTCGCCCGCCCCCCGCAGGCGCGCCGAGCATGGGCGGCTTGTAAGTGAGCGAACCGGCTGCTCCTTTGGCGTCCTGAGAAAAAACCTGAGAGGGGCATGCCGCCACCATGAAGGCAACGACAAAGGCCAGAGTTTTCAATACCACCGAATCGTTTCGCATGTCTTCTCCTTCCAAAACAGGTGCGTCTGCTTCCGTTTTGTCCTCGTGCATGAAACCGAATTCCATATGGGATTCGAGCTTGCTCTCCGTCCCTGCGGGCTACTCTTCCGGGTGAGTCCGATCCTCTTCGCCGGTTTCTTTCCCCTCGTCTTCGGAACTATCTCGCAACACCTGAAAAACCGGCAGGCTCTTTCCCTTTCCTTTGAGGGACAGTTCGCCGAGGGGCCTGATTCTAAATCGGTCCCCCGAGTAGCGCAACGTGCTTTCCCCTATGAGTATCCTGCAGATGTTTTCGGAATCGTAGTCCTTGTTTATGCCCTCGAGTCGCGAAGCAACGTTGACCGTATCTCCTATCACGGTGTATTCGAGGCGTTGCCTGCTGCCGATGCAACCCACGACAAGGGGCCCCGTGTGGATTCCCACCCGCATCTTGACGGTGGGGCGGTTTTGCCCCTTCCACCTTGCGTTCAGTTCCTCGAGCTGAGCGCCCATTTTCTTGGCACAGAGTATCGCATTGACGGCATCCCTCGAGATCTGCTCCTCATTGCTCCGGGCGACGGGCACGCCGAAGACGGCCATGACGGCGTCTCCGATATACTTGTTGATCACTCCCCCGTGGCTCAGAACGTGGTTCGTCATGGCTTCCATGTACTCGTTCAGCCAGTCCATGAGCTTTCCGGGATCTCCGAACTGCTCGGAGATCGTCGTAAAACCTTTCAGATCCGTAAAAAGGACCGTCGCTATGAGCTGCTGGGGGCGCGGGAGCCCCTCGGACACAAACTGTTCTCTCTGGGCCCAGATCGCCTTGGCGATGTCCTTGGAAACATGACTTTCGAAAAGGCGCATGAGCAGCGCCCTTTGACGCTTTTCAACGGAAAGCTGGTAGAGCCTGAAAAAATCGGCCGACATGACAAATGCAAGCGCGGGAGGAATGACGGGCAGCCAGAAGCTCAGTCTGAAAGCGAAAAAAGTAATTCCGGCCAGAGCGGCGGGGAAAACAACCAGGCAGACCGAAAATTTTCGAAACGATGCGACCCGCAAGCAGACCAGAAAACCCATCAGTCCCCAAAAAACGGTCCAGCCGATTTCCACGCGTTCGGACCAGTACCGCATGGGCTTTTGCCCGTCAATTGCGCTGCGGAGCAACTGGCTTATGGTCGTCGCGTGCAGTTCGATCCCGTAAATCCTTTGCCCTTCCTCGGATGATCTCTCTATCGGGATCGAGAAGAAATCCCTCAGGCTCTCGGCGGTGGCGCCGACCACAATGATCTTGTCCCGGACCAGCTCGTCGGGAATCCTGTCCGCGAGGGCATCGCTCAGCGATATTGATGGAAAGCCGGGCTTGGCGCTGCTGAAATCCAGGAGGTACTGATAGCCGTTCGTATCGGCGTTGATATACGCTCCCGCATCCCGAGAGAGCGGAACGAAAGTCGTTTTTCCCAGCTTCATCAACCCCGGCGTTTCGGGATCGGGTTGTGCGCCTATCCCCTCTTTTTGGAGATAGGCAAGGGCGAGCAGGAGGTTGAAAGCCGTGTAGGATTCCTTGCCGTCGTCCATGAACAGGAGGCCGCGCCGCGTGATTCCGCCCGGATCGATCAGCGAATCCCCGAAACCCACGAGACCACCGTCCCGGACCACGTAAGGCCGGGGCACCCCCGGCGAGAGTTTGTCCGCGAACTTCATGATGGTGACCACGGGGATGGCCTCGCTGAAAAGCTTCATGAGGTCTTCACTGCCGGGCGGCACCTCGATGTTGCGGAAGATATCGAGGCCGATGATCCGCGGTTGGTGCGCGAGAAGATTTTTGACCAGCTGCGCCAGGAGCCCGTCGTTTAGAGGCCAACTGCCCAGCTTCTGGATATCCCTTTCGGAGATGGTGAGAAGAGTGATGCGGTTGTCGGCTGCGGAAACGCAGGGCTGATACCGGATGTAGTAGTCATAAACGGCCAGTTCCGTCGCCTGGAAAACACCGGCGGCCCGTGCCCATACGATTCCGGCGCAGACGAGAACGCAGAGCAGCAGACCGGCAAACGCGTCGGTCTTGTAAAAATTCCTTTTCCGTGCGGACAACCGGAATTACCTCATGCTGAAAACAACAAAGAAGGGGAAGGAGTCATCCCCCATCCCCCGATGCTTCTCCGATGCCCTGCGGCCTGAAACGGGCTTTGTTCCCGCAGCAGGCGCGAGGGGCTTGGGGACTCCTACATCCAGTTGCCGATCAGAAGGAAAGGCGACCAGAAGAAGGGATGGCGGTAGCGCGCATCGTCTATCAACTTCAGCTGAGCGGCCTGAAGGGCCTCGGCCTTCGTGATCGAGGGGTTCTGCAACTGTTTGTAGAACTCGAGGACCAGTTCGGATGCCGCCTGGTCGCTCACGCTCCAAAGGGTTGCGAGCGCGCTTCGCGCTCCTGCCTTGACCGCCACTCCCGCAAGGCCCAGCGCCGCCTTGTCGTCACCGGCCGCCGTTTCGCACGCGCTCAGGAAGAGCAGTTCGATCGGAGCGTTCCGGCCCCCGGATTGCCTCATAAGGCTATCGAGTTGGTTCATATCGATCCGCCCGTCCCAGGCAAGCAGGTAGGTGTCCGTAGCACTGGGCGCAAATTTCCCGTGCGTGGCGATGTGAACTATCGAATAGGGATTTCCCTTCAAGCTTTGGCTGACGTTTGCTTCAACGAAACTGCGGTTTTCAAGCCGATCGGCGCCGTAGATGCTCTGAATGCCGTCAAGCTCATCCTTCACGTTCGCAAGGGGTGCAAAGCCCTGGACCGATTCGGTGAGACCGGCGGAAAGCACCCGGGTATCGCGTCTTTTGAGGGACCGCGGGTCGGTAAGGTTGAGACTCGGCGTAACCACCACGGCATACTTCTCGATCAGGAACCTGCTCCCGTCGTGCAGAGCGGCAAAAGGCACCGTCCTGAGGACCCCGTCGGGCATGAAGATGAGCGTATTGATGCCGTGAAGGTTCAGCTCGATTTCGAGGGGGCGGACGATAAGCTTGTAGAGGTGCTGGGAATCCGCCAGGAAATCCCACCTGGTCCTCCGCTCGAGGCTCGCCCGAAGCTTGTTGATATCGCGCTCAAGGCTCTCCGAGTCCACGGGCACGGTGAACTTTTTGAGCCCGCTGCGGAGCATCAGGACGAGGTCCACCCGCTTCGGGAAGATCAGCGTGTAGACGACGGCCGAATCCTTCGGGATGTCTTTCAACCGGGTCTTGTGCATCTGGTCCGCGATGGAGCCGTCCTGGAAGTATGCCTGCAACTCGGCCGCTTTCATGAGTTCTATGGCTTCGCGCGCGTTTGGCAGGGAGGACTGCTGGAGCAGCATATCAGCCGCCTCTCTGAAATTGACCACGGCGTTCCAGTAGTCGCCGCTCCTCTGGGAGGACAGCCCCTGCTCGGTGAAGCCTCCAGCTGTCTGGAAGGGAGAAAGGGCGCCCTCGGCCGATGCGAGTTCGATAAGGTCGGCTTCGGCCGCCTGGACCTCGGCTTCGACTCCTTCGGGATCGGTTGTCTCGGTGTTCGTATCGGTCTGAGTGGTCTGGGTGCTCGTGACCGCGGCTTCCACCGACTCGGCTTTTTCGGTGGCGGCCGAACCGGTGATCGTGCCGACCCTTCCGGAAGCGGCGGAGGTGATCTTGTAGCCGTAAACGGGTACGCCGCCCTGTGACGCGCCTGCCACGCTCAGCCCCGTTGTCGAAACCATCTTGTCGGTACCGGGCAATGCATTGTCGTAGGCGCCCGAAGTCGGATAGTTCAGGGTAACGGTGTCGCCGGTCAGAGCCCCGGTATATGTGTAGTTCGCATCCGTGAGGGTTGCCGCGCTGGTGCCGTCATACTCCTTGGTCACCGATCCGGTCAGGGAGACGGTGATGGTCGGAGCAAGCGAGTAGAGGAGTCCGCTGCCGCTGCCAAGAGGCGTTGTCGAGTAGGCGGCGTTGTACTGGATGAAGCCCGGCGTCAGGCCGTTAAGGGTATTGAGCGAGGGGTCCGCCGAATACACCAGCCATCGGCCGCCGTTTGCCACCAGCGCATTCGCCCCGTAGTTGTTGACGAATGGACCCGTGGTCGCAAGCGTGATATTTCCGTCCACCGTCAGCACGCCGTTCAGGACGATACCCGCGCTGCCCGCCCCCGTATTAAGGACCGTGGTACTAGACCACGGGTTGCAGTCGCCGATCGTGATCAGCCCGGTGCCGTCGCTGCGGCCTATGATTATCTCGCCGGTGAATGAGGAGTCGCTTATATCCCAGCCGTCCGTGCGCAATGTCCCGGGTGCGCCCGATCCGACACCGATACTGGTGGATGCCGTGTAGGGCTGTACTGTGAAAATGCCGGTGGTCTGCAGGGTGCCTGCCACATATATCTCATCCCCCGTCATCGTGATGTTGCTGGATGACGAAGTGACGTCCGATCCGGCGAGCTGGCCGATCCGGGTGCTGGTGGTGCTGAAAATCGCGTAGTTCGCGGAAGTGCTCGAGCCGCCGATGCCCGTGATGTTGATCGGACCGCTGTTGGCCAGGATATTGGCATCGTAGATGAAGACACCGTAGTTCGCGGCGGATGAACTCGCTCCGCTGTAGCCTGTTAGCTGGATGCCGCCTCCTCCGGTCGCCTGCACGGTCGCGCCCGGTCCCAAAGCCACGCCGACGGAATTGTAGGCCAGTGTGGAGCCGCTCGCATCTCCCAGAATCGTGATCGCCGATTCCGAGTTGTTGGACGACTTGATTGTCACGACATTTGCGGTTCCGCCGACCCAATCTCCGGTTGCCAGCGCTACCCCGGCATTGAAGCTGTATTCCGAGTTCATTGCGGCCAGTCCGGTAATGGATATCTTTCCGCTGCCGGAATCGATAACGGTGTCGACCGATTCCAGGTCGGATTCGACACCGAGAAACACGCCCGTGCCGTAATACCCGGACGTGTCGCTTCCAGCCCCTTTGCCTCTCAGGGTGACGTCGCCACCTCCGGAATGGAGCTGGGCATTGATGAGCGCAATTCCGCTGGAGGTCTCTTCGCCGGTGTCCCTGCCCTGCGCATAGCCGGTGGTCATGTCGGACCCGCCTCCCAGCGTAATGTTGCCGCCGTTGCTCCAGATCCCCGAACCGGGGTACAGGACGATGCTCCCGCCGGTATTGCTGAAATTGCTCCACAGGACCACGTTGAGAGGCGAAGAATTGGCCCCGGCCTCCTTGCCGGCGGTTGCGAGGCTTCCGTCCAGGGTCACGGCGCCCGTCGCATCGATTACCTGGTCATACTGGAAGATTATATCGCGGTCCGCCTTCAGGGCGAGGGTGCGCGCGCCTCCCAACTCGGAGGTCACGACAATCGAGTCTTCCAGGTAGATGTCGCCGTCCCCTCCGCTTCCCGAGTGGGTCTGAATGGTCACATTCCCATTTTTCAGTCCGGCCAGGATGGTATCCGGGGAGATGTAACCATACGAGCCGGTGGGGTCGTATATCCCGTTCGTGAGGGGATCGGAGCCGGTATAGCTGATGTAGATGTCCGAAGGATCGAGCAGCCAGTTGCCTGCGCTGCCTTTGGGCGCAAGAGTCGAGACCTTTCCTGCCGCCAGCAGGATGTCCGCGCTCGAGGTCTCCACATTGCCGCCGTTGCCGCCTAGAATGCCGCCCCGGGCCGAGATGCTTCCCTGAAAGTTGGTGTAGTTGTTGGACCAGAGCGCAACGGTGCCTCCGTTGCCCAATGTCGTGGCATCGGCGGTTATGCTCGCAGCCGGGTCCATGTAGACCTTGGAGGCATTGCGAATACCGGGGTTTGCTCCCTGCCAGCCCCCGCCGATATTGACCGTGCCTCCTCCGGCATACCCCGACGCATCGATGGCGCTGCCGGCAAGGAGGCCGACTTTGTCGCCGGTCAGAGTGATCGTTCCGCCGGTTTCACCGTTTTTGGCGCCAGCTGCGCTGATGCTGCCCGAATTCGAAACGATTCCCGTCTCTCCGCCGTCCAGGACGATGACTCCGTTTTTCTTTCCGATGCTGTTTGCCTCGATTATTCCGGAGTTGTTTATAACCGTCGCCGTCAGGTCGCCTGCGGCTTTAGCCGTCATGATGACTTGGCCTCCGTCGGCCTTTATCGCCCCGTTGTTCCGTACCGCGGCGTTCAGAGCGCTTTCATCGACGGAAAGCTTTATGAGGCCGTCTCCCGCGAAATCAAGCGCGACACGGTTGCCCGATGCCAGCGCGACTGTTCCCGAAGGGGCCGAAATGGTGCCGTAGTTGTTTGCCTGCGGTGCTATGAGAGCGACTATCCCGTGCTCCGCCGTGATGATGCTTCCGTAATTGGCGATCGCTCCGGCCGAGGCGCCGGAGGCAAACTGGAAATTGCCGGAGAGGTAGTCGGCATCGGAGAGTTGGAGGCTTGATGCGACCAGCCCTCCCACATCGATGCGCGCCGTCGTGCCGAATATGATTCCGTTAGGGTTCAGGAGGAAGACCTGGCCGTTCGACTTGAGCGAGCCGAGAATCTGGCTGGGATTCTGATCGAGGATCCTGTTCAGCGCGGTGCTGGTCGAACTGGGTTGTATGAAGGTAACACCCGCGTTCTGGCCGATATTGAACGTGTTCCAGTTGGCGATCATCTTCTCCTGTTGCTGGAGGACCGTCATCTGGTTGCCCGATATGCTGATGTTGCCCCGGCCGGAGACGATCCGGCCGCCGGTGGGAAGGGTCCCGGGGTCGATTGCGACGGCGGGAAGAACGCTTGCCATGAAAAGAGCGACCATGACGGGGAAAATAATCGCAAGGGATGGAAAACTCCCACGGCGGCCCATCTTCCCGGAAAGCGCCATAAGCACCTGCCCGGCAGCACCCCAGGCCAGACGATCGAAACGGTCCATTTCTCGCTCCTCCAAATTATCGCGCATTGCTCTTGTACGCCCTCGCATGGTCTTTCCTATTTCCGAGGAGGGGAAATCCGCCCCCGGGTGCCGCGCCTGCCCCGCGCGGTCAAAACATGACCATTGCCTGGATCCAATAGCGATTGTCGTCGCTTCTTCCGTCGGCATCGTTGCCGGTGTAATCCCTGCCGGGATTGGTTCCGATTTTGGCCGCCCATGCAGCCCGGATGGCCCAACGGTTGACCTTTGTGAGGTTTACGCCGATGCCCGCGCCCGAAATGGTATAGGAATTGTCGTTGCCGATGGGAGTGCCCGAGTTGGCCCAGGTCGAGGAGTGCAGGAACGTCCAGCCCAAATCATAGAAGCCGACGAGCTGAAAAATGCCGAGCTTCGCAATTTCGGGAAAGTCGTAGCGCAGCTCGGCGGTAAAAATGCCGCCACTATCCCCGGGGGCTTCCCCGATCGGGTAGGCACGCACGCCGTACGGGCCTCCAAGGAGAAATTTCTCGGAGGAGTCGAGGTTCTTGAAGGCAACCTGTCCATTTGCTCCGAGGAAGAGGCTCAGCCGGTCTCGCACTCTCTGAAGCCGGTTTACCCCATAGGTGAATTTCCCGTATCCGCCGTTGCTGTCCGCGGTCAGTTCATCCGCGAGGAGGTCCTCCGGCACGTCGGAGCGGTCGAGGTTTCCACCCGCTATCCCGGCCCGAAAGGAGCTGTATCCGCCTCCCATCCATGTGTCCAGTTTGTCGCCGTAGAGAGATACGCTGCAGACGTTTATGTACTTGTTGTCCGTCAGGACGTCGGCGGCGCTGTCCCAGAGATTCTTCCAGCTGTATTCGCCGCCGATCCAAAGATTCGCGGTGCGGCTTCGCTTGATGGGATAGGCCGCGCTCAGGCCGGCCACGTGGGAACCGCCGTCAAGGCCCAGCGCGATGAGGTCCGGGTCTATTTTGTAGCGCATCTCGTTGAAGAATATCCCGCCTTTCAAACCGTTGTAGCCGAGCGGAAAGCTGTATGCGCCCTGCCCGTACTGGTAGTCCGGGTTGTCGGTGGTATTGAAGACGAACTGGTCGCCGTAGCGGAACGGATCGTCTATCTGCAGGAGCCCGTTGCCCCTGTATTCGCCCGTGTAGCGCGAACCGTAATTGTCTCCCCAGACCCTGCCGCTCAGCAGCGGCCCTTCCTGCGCGTCGATAATCAGCTTGGCTGAGCCGGGGGCTTGGCCGGGCTCAAGCGTCGAACTCGCCTGGATGCCCGGCAGATCGTTTATGAGAAGAAGCGGGCGCTCAAGGTTTTGCTGGCTTGCCGCTTCCCCCGGCCGGGTGGATGAAGAGACCATCTGCTCCAGGCGCGATGCGCTGATTCGCAGATTCTCTCCCCTGATGACCGCTCCCCCCTGAATCTTCCCGGCAACGATGGCGATTTCGACGATCCCGTCCCGTATTTCCTGTTTGGGCAGGTATCCTCTTGCCAGGAACCATCCCTTGCCCTGGAGGAATTTCGTGACGCGGTCGGCGAGCCGTTTGAGTCCGGTAAGGCCCATTTCCTTTCCCACGGCATCCTTCAGCAGGTCGTTCAGTTCCTCGGTGGTGGCCAGCCCCTGATTTCCCGTGAACCGGAAACCTTTGACCATGAATCTGATCCCGCTGTCTTCCAGGGGCGCGCGTTCCTGCTCGGGGGCTTCCCGGGGTGTCAGCCGGTCCAGCATGGGCGGTTGCGTTCTCTGCTGTTCCTGGAGCAATGTCCCCGCATCGGGACGGACCTGGGCGGAAACGCTCCCGGCGAGCACCGAAAGGAAAAAGAGTGCTCCCAGGACGCAGCGAAAGGATGTAGCCGTGATTCTGTTCAAGATAGCCCCTCCTCCAAGGAATTTGCAGCCGGAATCATGCGCGCTGCAGTTATACCCCTCTCCGATGAGCGTTCAAGATGATACCAAGCTTTCAGACCGTGGGGAGCCGGCTCCCCACGCCCCACACGCAGCTGCGCTGCTCATTCCGGCGCTTGCGGCGGCCGTTGGCCGGCAGCGCCGAGCCTGAGGGAACCGGGGGAAATCGTTTTCCCCTATCTTTTCCATTAGTTCTATCTTGAACGCAATTCGGTATAAGAGCTTTGGAAATGATGGCTGCACTATACATACGTTGTCCGGAGCTACATATGAAAATATCGCTATCGGTGGAAATCCGCGAAACGAGTTCTTACTGCTTACTCCTGAGGTTCATCAAGAGTAAAATTTTATTCTTTATTCTTGTGGCCGCATTATACGCAACAATATTGTATTTAGAAGCGCAAAATCCATATCAGCAACAGAATCCATAGATGCTCGCCATGCAAGTCGGAAATTGAATCCCGTCTGATCCGATGCTGTAGGGAAAGCTCAATGACGATGCTGTTACATTCTCGAACTTGGTGTACCAAAGACGCTTTTGAAAAGCGTGGGGAACTGCCCCTCCACGCCCCGACGCCACTCATTTTGGCGCTACGGCTGCGGCCGTTGGCCAGCAGCCGACAGCGCCGAGCGCTTGCGGGGGTGCGGGGGAATCATTCCCCCGCTCTTTGGTGTCCTGAGAGGTACCAGCTTGGACGCCGGGGCGATCCGGTGGGAACGAAATGCGCGCTCAGCCTTCAAGCACTTCCGTCGCGGCTTCTTCAAAGGCGGTTGCGGCTTCCCGGGTGAGCTGCTCGTCAAAGAGCCGTTCCGCCAGCGCGGGCGGAAGAGTAATGCGGCGGACGCCGTTCCGGGCAAGGCGGCCCACGTCGTCCGGGGTGCGGATGCTTGCCGCGAGGATCTCGCAGGGCCTCTGCGCATTGCGGAGAGCCTCGGACATTTCGGCTACCATTGCGTGTCCGTCGCGCCCCGCGTCATTCATGCGCCCGAGGTAGGGCGCAACAAAGGAAGCCCCCGACGCCGCGGCCAGCAGTGCCTGGAAGGGCGCGAATACCGCCGTGATGCAGGTGCTGACTCCCTCCGTCGAGAGAGCCGAAGCGGCCGCAAGCCCTTCCCGCGTCGCCGGCATCTTGACGACCACTCTTTTGCCGATCGAGGCCAGCCACCGCCCGTTTGCGCACAGCGCCTCTTTGCAGTCGCCCCAGCTCTGAAGGAAGACCTCCCCCGCGCCAAGACCGAACATGATTTTCGTAAAATCGGGAAGCTCGCTCATGCGCATCCCATCCCTTCGGAGAATGAGCGGATTGGTGGTAACCCCGGAAAAGACGCCGGTTTTCATCAGGGATTCAATGCGGGACCGATCGGCGGAATCTATGTAGAACCTCATCTGGAGCCTCATAACAGGTTGGAGTCAGTATGGCCGCACCGGCCTGACCGGATCGGGCGGACGGCCAAAGAGCGCTTCATTATTGCGGAATTCCGCCGAGACTACAACTTCGGACTTCCCGGGGATTTCCGGCCGGACTCCCGTGCTTTTCTCCTTATGGAGCCGGACGGCGGTGACGATAGGTATGGAACACGCCAATACGGAGGATTGCATGAGAGCTTCCGCCTTTTTTCAGGCCTGCGCCGTATCGCTTGCCCTGCCGTTTCTTCTCGTCGCGGCGGCCGGCGCGGGCACGGACGAGCTGATCAGGAAAGTCCAGGCTTCCACGGTAACGGTTCACGTATACGACGAAACGGGCAGGAACGTAGCGCAGGGGAGCGGGTTCATGTTCAAATCCCCGGGACATCTCATAAGCAACTATCATGTCCTGGGCCGTGCCGTCAAAGCCACCGTCAAGACGCCTGACGGGAAACAGTTCGCCGTAAGATCGATCGTGGCGGAGGACAGCGCCGACGATCTCGTGGAAGCCGTCGTGGATATCACTTCGGGCGGTCTGCCCTGCCTCATGCCCGCGAGAATACTCCCGAAGGCGGGGGACCCGGTCATGGTGGTGGGGAGCCCGATGGGGGTCGAAAAGACGGTTAGCCGGGGAAACATAAGATCCGTCGAGGAGGTGCCGAAGTACGGCAGATGCATCGTTCACACCGCCCACTCCTTTCCGGGTTCGAGCGGGAGCCCCGTGGTGAACGGCGACGGCGACGTGATCGGGATTGCGACGGCTTCCATGACCGGAAAGCCGGACATCAATGTCGCGGTGCCCCTGGAGCGTTTTTCCGGACTGTCTCCGAAGTACAGGCAGCTGAAAACGAGTCCTCCGCAAGCTTCGCAGGAAACCCGGGCGGCCGGGGCTCCCATGCCGCAAGAGGTCCGGCAGGCGGAATCGGGGGATCCCGCGGTCCTGGTCAAGCTCGCGGTGAAGCGTGAATTCGGTGAAGGCGCGTCCCGCGACTGCTTCGAAGCGCTGAACCTCTACAGGAAAGCCGCCGGACAGGGGTACGCGAAGGCTGAATTCCATGTCGGGCGCATGTATTACGAGGGCAAATGCATGGGAAAGAGCTTCAGCGAGGCCGCCAGGTGGCTGCAGAAGGCCGCGTCGCGGGGCGACCCGGATGCTCAGCTGATGTATGGAAAGATGTGCTACAACGGCGACGGGATGGCCCGCGACCGGGTTTCTGCCGGGATGTGGACGATCCTGGCCGCCTCGAAACAGCAACCGGACGCCGTCAAACTCCTGCGGCTCATGTCCGTCGAACTTACCCCCGCCGAATTCAAGGAAGCCGAAGCACGGGCCGGGAAGTGGAAACCGGTGAAATAACGCCAAATTGCATTCTAAATAGAACCAATGGAAAAGAGCGGGGGGAAATGATTTCCCCCTCGCCCCCTCGGGATTTCTGCCGCGGCCTGAACGCTCGTTGATATAAAAGGCTCCGTTAGGCCCCGAGGCTTTTCAGGGATGCTTCCAGCATGATCTCGGGCAACGTGGGATGCGCGTGGATGGTTTCCGCAAGGTCCCGCACCGTTGCGCCCATCCTCACCGCGAGGGCCCCTTCGGCGATCAGGTCCGTGGCATGCGGGCCGATCATGTGAACCCCGAGCACCCTGCCCGTTTGCGCATCGGAAACGATTTTCGCCTCGCCCGCAATCTCCCCGATGACCTGGGCCTTTCCGAGATTGCGGAAAAGCACCGTCTCGGATCTCGCGCAAAGGCCGCTGCCGCGCGCCTGCTCTTCGGTCAGGCCCACGCAGGCCACTTCGGGATTCGTGAAGATTGCGCCCGGAACGACGTCGTAGGACATCCTGCGATCGCCCCCGAGCGCGTTTTCCGCAGCGATCAGCCCTTCGGCCGAGGCCACGTGAGCGAGCATTATACGGCTCGGGCCGAGAACATCTCCGATTGCAAAGACTCCGGGAACGCCGGTTTCCATACGCTCATCCGCCGTAATCCAGCCTTTCCCGTCCGGCTGAAGGCCGAGATTTTCAATGCCCAGACTTTCCGAATTGGGTTTTCTCCCGACACAAACGAGGAGCTTTTCAACCTGAACCGGCCCCGGTCCCGAAGCACCGCCGGAGGCGGAAGGCGCAAGGGCGACCCGCAACCCGGTCCCGTCCCTGTCGACGGCCGTGACCGTGCGGTTGAGGTAAAATTTTATCTTGCGCTTCTTCATCTCCCTTTGCAGGACCTTGGAACAGTCCGCATCGACGGACGGAAGCGGGAGAACCCGGTCGAGTGCTTCCACCAGGGTCACTTCGGAGCCGAGCATCGCGAGGATGAAGGCGAATTCGCACCCTATGACGCCTCCGCCAAGGATCATGATCGAGCGGGGGATTTCCCGAAGGTTCAACGCATCGCTGCTCGAAAGGATCCGTTCTCCATCAAAGGGGAACGCCGGGAAATCGAGCGGCCTGGACCCGGTTGCGAGAATCAGGCTGTCCCAGCCCATTTCGAGTGGCTCCGATCCGTGGATTGCAGCGACGGCTTTTCCCGGCCCCGTAATCGTCGCGGTCCCGCGAAGGATGGTGACCCTGTTCCGGGCCAGCAGGTCGAGGATGCCTTTTTGCTGGTCCTGAACGACCCTTTCCTTGCGCTCCATCATCCGGCTCATATCGGGCCGGACCTCACCGCTCACTTCCAGGCCGAATTCATGCGCGCGGCGGAAGTTGTCCAGCATTCCCGCGGCCGTGGCCATGACCTTGGAGGGAATGCAGCCCGAATTGAGACAGGTCCCCCCGACATTGTCCCTTTCGACAACCGTCACGTCGGCTCCCAACTGCGCGGCGCGGACGGCCGCGGCGTATCCTCCCGGTCCGGCGCCGACAATAGCGACTCGTTTGGCCATGGATTCAGGTCCCCCGTGTGCGTGTTCGGATCAGAAGATTGCAGTATTCATGAAAATCATACCGGAATTTTGTAGATTCGCGAAAGATCTTTTTCATAATTCGTCAACATGGTAAAAAGCGGAATCCACCTTCAAAGAATTCGGACCGCTCGAAATCGTGTGGAGTGCGAGCATGAAGATCGACGCAATAAACCTGGCCATTATCAAGCATCTTCGCGACGGAAGGAAGTCCTTCAGGCTCATAGCGGAGCAACTGGGCCTGACGGAAAATACCATTCGGGCGAGGGTCAAGAAGCTGACCGAGGAGAATGTCCTTCAGATATCGGGTCTTGTGACCCCGGAGGCAATTCCGGGGCACAATGCGGTGCTCGTCGGAGTAAAGCTCCGGAATATGGATCTGGTCAAGAAGGGCGAGGAATTCAGCAGGCTGCGGGGGGTGGTTTCGGTCAGCGTCGTGACCGGGAGGTTCGATCTTATCCTGCTCGTTTTGCTGAACGAGGAGTTCGATCTCCTCCAGTTCTACACGAAGGAAGTTTCGCGCCTGAAAGACGTCGTTTCGGTCGAAACTTTCGTGATTTATAAGAGCTACAATCTTAAAGTTCCCTATATTGTCTGAACGGTCCGGTTGCGCCAGGCCGCAAGCGCCAGAGCGCTCGGCCGAACCCCGAGGGGGCGCGGGGGAAATCATTTCCCCCGCTCTTTTCCATGAGTTCCATTGGCAACGCACCCCAAGAAGAGGGATGGACATGAAAGAGATCAGCGAACTTCTTTTTCCGGACGACATACGTTACACGAAGGATCACGAATGGGCCAGGCTCGAGGACGGCACGGTCCGGATCGGAATCTCCGATTACGCCCAGGATCAGCTCGGGGACGTTGTCTTCGTGGAGGTCCCGGAAGTGGGCGCGACATTCAATAGAGGCGAAGAGTGCGGGACCCTTGAGTCCGTCAAGGCGGTCGGCTCCCTGTACATACCGGTCAGCGGAGAAATCGTGGCGGTGAACAACGATCTCGAAGAATCGCCCGCGCTGGTCAATTCCGCTCCCTACGGCGGAGGCTGGATCGCGGAGGTCAAACCTTCCGATCTTTCCGAACTGGACACTCTCATGAGCAGCAAGGATTACCTTGAGATGCTCAAGGGGATGACGCAATGATGCGATATCTGCCCCAGACCGAAGAAGACATCGCCGAGATGCTCGAAGTTGCGGGGGCCGCAGATCTGGAGGGACTTTTCTCCTCGATTCCCGATGCTTGCCGCCGCCGGACGGATCTCAACCTTCCGGGGCCCCTCACCGAGTGGGAACTCAACGACGCGATGTCGTCCATGGCGTCCGCGATGGGCGCATGCCACGAATGCAAGGTGTACATCGGGGCGGGGAGCTACGAACACTACATCCCGGCCTCGGTTTCCTACCTGCTGGGACGCTCCGAGTTTTCCACCTCCTACACCCCCTATCAGCCGGAAATAAGCCAGGGAACGCTGCAGGCGGTATTTGAATACCAGTCCTTCGTTGCTTCCCTTCTCGGGATGGAGGTCGCAAACGCTTCCCTCTACGACGGTGCGTCGGCTTTGGCCGAGGCGCTGCTCATGGCCGCCCGGGTCAGCAGGTTGAAGAAGGTGGCCGTATCCAGCCTCATTCATCCCTTCCACCGCCGCGTCGTGCGGACCTACCTCGAACCCGCCGGTTTTGAGATCGTGGAGCTTCCGGGGGGGCCGGACGGCAGAACGGACCTGGGAAAACTGCGGAGCGTGGAAGGTTTTGCCGCCGTCGCCGTCCAGTCGCCGAACTTTTTCGGCTGTATCGAAGACCTTGCCGCGGTGGGGAATCTGACTCGCGATTCTCACGCCCTCTTTGTCGCCTCGTTTACCGAGCCTCTTGCCTACGGCCTCTACAAGAGTCCGGGGGGCTTCGGCGCGGACATTGTCTGCGGCGAGGGGCAGAGTTTCGGCATTCCCCAGAGCTACGGCGGGCCGGGGCTCGGGATGTTCGCCTCCCTGAAAAAACATGTCCGAAGCATGCCCGGCCGGCTGGTCGGCGAGACTACCGACATGGACGGCAGGAGGGGCTTCGTCCTGACGCTTGCCACGCGCGAGCAGCACATCCGGCGCGAAAAAGCGACTTCGAACATCTGCACGAACAGCGGCCTTTGCGCGGTCACGTCCGCCATGTACATGGCTTCCCTGGGCGGAACGGGCCTCCGGGAGCTTGCTCGGTTGAATTACGACAAGTCCGAGTACCTGAAGAAGCAACTTCGCGGGGCCGGGTTCGCAATCCCCTTTGCCTCACCGACCTTTAACGAGTTTGTGGTCCGGTTCCCGGCGGGTTTTGAATCGACCTACGAGCGGTTGCAGGAGCAAAGGGTTGTCGCCGGAATCCCGCTGGCGGCCTACTACCCGGAACTCTCGGGCCACTACCTGCTTTGCGTCACGGAGACCAAGTCGAAAAGGGACCTTGATGCGCTGGCCGGAATGCTCAAGGTCTGATGCGGAAAGGACGTTCGAAAGCCAATACGGGCGATGTCGCATGCGGGCGTGTTGCGTTCCGGATGCGCGTCACCCCGAAAGGATATTGCGATGAACGAGTTCGGTGGAACCACCGGTTTGATCCTGGAAGAACCGCTGCTGACGGAGAAGGGGAAAAAGGGGCGCATGGGGATGAGCCTGCCTCGGCGCGACATTGAGCGGGCCCCAATGGACGAGACGCTGAAGGGAGAGGGGCCCAGGCTGCCCGATCTTAGCGAGGTGGAAGTGGTGCGCCACTATACCAGGCTCTCCACGTGGAATTTCGGCGTGGACACGGGTCTTTATCCTCTCGGCTCGTGCACCATGAAATACAATCCCAAGACAAACGAGAGGCAGGCCGCCCTCACAGGATTTGCCGGAGCCCATCCGCTGCTTCCGGAAAAGCTGTCGCAGGGCGCGCTCAAAATCATGTACGAACTGGAGCGGTTCCTTGCCGAAATCACGGGCATGGATTCGGTTTCGCTCCAGCCGTCCGCCGGGGCGCACGGCGAGTTTGCCGGGATGCTCGTTTTCCATGCCTATCACAAGAGCAAGGGCTCCAACCGCACCAAGATAATCGTTCCGGACACCGCCCACGGCACGAATCCCGCGAGCGCGGCCCTGTGCGGGTTCAGTCCCGTGAATGTGAAGTCAAACGAACGGGGAGTGCTCTCCCCCGAAGCCATTGCCGCCGTCATGGATGAGCAGACCGCCGGGATCATGGTCACCAATCCGAACACGCTTGGCTTTTTCGAGGAAAATATAAAGGAAATCGCCGAAATCGTGCACGCCAGGGGCGGGCTCGTCTACGCCGACGGTGCGAACATGAACGCCGTTATGGGCATCGTGAGCATGGGTGATATCGGAATAGACGTCCTGCACCTGAACCTGCACAAGACTTTCTCCACGCCCCACGGAGGCGGAGGACCGGGAGCGGGACCCGTTTGCGTGAAGCGCCACCTGGAGCGGTTTCTGCCGGTTCCCCGCGTTGTCGAGCAGGGCGGGCGGTACCGCCTTTCCTACGATTTCCCGCATTCCATCGGGAAACTCCATGCCTTCTACGGCAATGTGGGAATCATGATACGGGCTTACAGCTATATCCTGAGCCTCGGACCGGAGCTCAAGCGCGTGAGCCAGCTTGCCGTGCTGAACGCGAACTATGTCAAGGAAAAGCTCAAGGACACGCTTCATCTGCCCTACGACCGGCCCTGCATGCACGAGTGCGTTTTCTCGGACAAGTTGCAGGCCCCGCTCAAGGTGACCACGCTCGATATGGTCAAGCGGCTGATCGACTATGGCTTTCATCCCCCCACGATATATTTTCCGCTCGTCGTGCACGGGGCCATCATGATCGAGCCCACCGAAACGGAGAGCAGGGAGGAGATCGACCGGTTCATCCGCGCGTTCAAAGAGGTCGTAAAAGAGGCGGGCGAGGATCCGGAACGGCTCCACAAGGCTCCCCATAGTACAAAGGTAAGACGTCTCGACGAGACCGCGGCGGCCCGCAACCCGCGGTTGACCTGCTTCTAATGCCAAATTGCGTTCAAGTTGATGCCTTTCAGGACTCCAAAGAGCGGGGGAATGATTCCCCCGCACCCCGGCAAGCGCCGAAGTGAACCGCGTGGCGGCATGGGGGTGTGAAGGGGTGCGGCTCAAATGACAAGGCTTATCCTCCGGTGAACACGATCAAGGATTCGGCACCACAGCGGGGGCGGCGGGAATGGCTGTTCCGGAATTGCGCGCCGCTCGATTACGAAAAAGCGAGGGATCTGCAGCTGAGGCTCGTTAAGGCCCGCATGGCCGGATTTCTCGCCTCCGATATTCTCCTCCTGCTGGAGCACCCGCCGGTTTTTACGCTCGGGAGGCGCGGCGGGCGGGGAAACCTCCGGGTATCGGAGGACTTTCTCGAAAAATCCGGCATTTCCGTTATCCACGCGGAACGCGGCGGCGATGTGACCTATCACGGCCCCGGTCAGCTTGTCGGCTATCCCATCATGAACCTTCACGCCGGCCGGATTACCGTGACCGAATACGTCGAGAAGATCGAGGAAGTCATGATCCGCACGGCGGGCCTCTGGGGCGTGAAGGCAAATCGCGACCCGCGAAACCGCGGAGTGTGGGTCGGCAACAGCAAGATTGGGAGCATCGGCATAGCGATTCGCCGGGGCGTAAGTTTTCACGGTTTCGCGTTCAACGTAAACACCGACCTGGAGCCTTTCGGATGGATAAATCCTTGCGGGCTGACCGGGATCGGCGTTACCTCGCTTTCGCGGGAGGTCTGCCGGAATGTGGATGTGTTGGAAGTCCGTCCGGAACTCGCCAGGATCTTCGAAGAAGTCTTCGGGGTGAGCCTCGGCGCGGAGCTGCCGGCCTCCTGCGCTATGAGCTGCCTCGATCTGCACGAAATGCAACACTAGAAGATTCGAAAAGAGCGGGAGACTCGGTTCCGCACGCTTTTCCCATGAGATTCCGGGTTCGTTTTTGAACAACGCCCGAGTTGCTCCTACGCGCACCCGGGATCGTGCGGAAGGCTTCCGCGGCTGGAACGGAGGAAAGCAAAGGGCGTGACGGGCAGAAAGTTCGAAACGCGCGCCGTGTAGATATCCGCATAGCTTTCAATCTGCCGCGCAAGGTGACTTTTGTCCATGCCCGTGCGCATCAGCAGGCCCCAGTGGGGATTGAGAAGAACGGCCGCCCCCTGGGCCAGAGGTCCGATTCTTGCGTCGAGTTCCGCCAGGTGGGCGTGCAGATCCGAGATCTTCTTCTGCAGCTCCTTCGGCTTGTTGCCGTCACGGGGGCCATAGCGCTTCTGGATGCGCTGCATCGCAAGCCGCAGCGAGCAGTGCTCGGACTCCAGGCGTTCCTTTTGCGCCATGAGCCTTTCCAGTTCGGCGTGCTCTTCCTTGCAATTTTCCACGGCCAGGATCTCGTCCTCCAGTTCGCGGATGATGAGGGCCGTCCGCCACCGAGAAATCTTTTTTGAAATGTTCACGTCGGTAAAGATGTGGTCGCCGACATACATGATCTCCTCCCCCTTGAGCCCCAGACTCGCTTCGAGGAGTTGCGCGTTGCCGCCCACGTATATGTGCCCGGACCTCATCGGCCCGTGATGCTCCCGCAGGAGGTCTCCGTCTTCGACCACATCGAAGGCGGGCATCGGGTAGGTGAAAAAGTCCGGTTTGCGCGCCCGGACGATCACAATGTCGAAAAGATCCCGCCACCGGCAGGATTTCGGAAGGTACGGGTCGAAGGCGTGGGCGAGAATCGGTGCTGCGTAGGACCATTCCGAGTTGGTGATGAGGAGGATCCGCTTCCCGGCCCGTTTCTGGTCGAGAAGCGCCAGGGGGGTGTTTTCGTCGGGGACGACAAACTGGCCCGGATCGGCCAGAATTTCGGCCTTGAGCCTTCCTTCCATGTGCGTTTCGTCCACCGAGCGCCGGACATGCTCCATGAGTTCCTCATAGCTCATGCACCCCGCCAGTTCGCCGCGATCGACCATCTCGACGAGTTGCATGAAGATGCAGGCTTCGGAGATCGAAAAAAGGGTGTTCAAAAAGTACCAGCGGTCCTCGCTAAGGTCCACCAGCGTGCGCTGATAGAGCCTGTGGAACGCTTCAAAGTCCAGAGGGGTTGTTCCATGGAACGCCCGCTTGATGTAGCCGAACCGGTTGGCCTTTACGACGTTCCCAAGCTGAGTATCAATGACGAGACCGCGCATGACGAGGTCCGGATCGAAAACGAGGTGGTTCACCGGCCATCTCAGGGCCAGCCTCTCCCGGATGTAGGCATAGGCGCGTTCCTCCCACGCCTGCATCCGGTAATGCACCAGAGTGTAGTCCATGTCGTAGCCGATGGCCCGGATCGCATTCAGATTCAGCGTGCGGTTGCAGAAAATGCCGTGAGAACGGTTCAAAAAATCCATGGCTCGGACTTCCATCTTCGCTGGGGGTGTATCGCAGAGGCGGACGAGGGACCGGATAAGATGCGAATTCCTCCGCCTTGCCCGAAAATGTATCTTTTGGGACCCGCGTTATTAATGTATATAATTCCGTGAGTATTCATTATTCTCAGTGACTTATAATTGTTTACACTCCTACCGACCGGGGCGGCATATGAGCTCACCGAAGAAAAAATACGTTTGCATTCACGGCCATTTTTATCAGCCTCCACGGGAGAACCCCTGGCTCGAGGCGGTGGAGCGGGAGCCTTCCGCGGCCCCGTACCATGACTGGAACGAGCGGATCAACATGGAATGCTATCGGGCCAATACCGCCGCCCGCCTCGTGGACGACAAGAACCAGATGCTGAATCTTACGAACAATTATAAGTACTTCAGCTTCAACTTCGGTCCCACTCTTATTCAATGGATCGAAAAACGCGATCCCTGGGCCTACAGGACCATCCTGGAGGCGGACCGGCAGAGCTGCGAAACCCTGGATGGACATGGGAACGCCCTTGCGCAGGTCTACAACCACATCATAATGCCTCTTGCCAGCCAGCGCGACAAGATTACCCAGGTGCGCTGGGGGATCGGCGATTTCGTCCACCGATTCGGCAGGCGTCCCGAGGGCATGTGGCTGGCGGAGACGGCCGTGGATCGAAAAACCCTGTCCATTCTCGTGGATGAGGGCATCAAGTTTACCATACTCTCGCCCTATCAGGCTGCGAGATGGCGCTTTCTCGCCCCCAATTCCGAGTGGCGCGACGCGGCAAACGGATCGATACCGACGGGGCGCGCCTACAGGTACGATTGTGGCGGGGGCAGGTATGTTCATCTTTTCTTCTACGACCCCGCGCTTGCGCGGGGAATCGCTTTCGAGAGGCTGCTCGAGCACAGCAGCAAGCTCCTGCGCCAGATCCAGGCGACATCCTCCCAGGGCGATCAGTTCGGGGAAGAACCCTGGCTTGTAAACGTCGCGACCGACGGCGAGTCTTACGGGCACCACTTCAAGTTCGGGGACATGGCGCTTGCGGCGGCCTTTCAGGAACTCCAGCGGGATCCTTCCTCCGAGATCGTCAATTACGCGTACTTTCTCGATTCGTTCCCGGTGGTTGCGGAAGCCGAGATCTTTGAAAACACCGCCTGGAGCTGCGCTCACGGGTTAGGCAGGTGGAGCGCGGACTGCGGGTGCCACATTGGAGGGGAACCCGGCTGGAACCAGAAGTGGAGAGCGCCTCTGAGGAAGGCTCTCGATTATGTCCGCGATCGCCTCGTTGCGCATTTCGAAGAATCGATGAAGAGGTTCTGCAAGGACCCGTGGCAGGCGAGAAACGACTATATCTCGGTCATTGTCGACAGGAAGGAGCACCTGGCCGGTTTTTTGAGCGGACACTTTGCGGGCTCCCCCGGTTCGCCGGATGTGTCCCGGTTCCTCAAGCTCCTTGAGATGCAGCGTTTTTCGCTCCTCATGTACACATCCTGCGGTTGGTTTTTCGACGAGATAAGCCAGCTTGAGCCCGTGCTCATCATGAAGTACGCGGCCATGGCCATGGCGCTTGCCGAGGAAACCGGCGCCGCGCCCATCGAGCCCGGATTTCTCGAAATCCTGCGGGATGCGCCGAGTAACCTTGCGGAGTTCGAAAACGGGGCGGACGTTTTCCGCAAGAAGGTCAAGCCCGAATTCATCCGAAAAGAGCGCGTCGCCGCCAATTACGCCATTCAGTCCCTTGCCCGCTATCCGGAGAGGGAGTTCCAGTCCTACACCTACAGCATTTTCCCGGAGCACGAGGAGGACCTTGGCTCAAATCCCGTTCCATGCCTCTTCGGGCATCTCGGCGTGCGGGATGACAGGACCCTCGACAGGGAGGACTTCCTCTACACGGTTGTCCACTTCGGCGGAATGGATTTCCGCTGCTGGGTGAAGCCTTTTCCCGGCATGATCGAGTACGGCCGGATCCTGTCGGCGCTGCAGAACGCTGTGGAACAGCAGAACACGACAAGCATGGTCCGGATTCTCGACGCCGGCTTCGGCACGGGATACTTCGGACTCGACGATGTTTTCGGCGACCTGAGGTCCACAATCGCCCTGGAGATCAGCGGGAAAGCCCTGAGCGCCTACACGGAGCTGCAAAAGACCCTTTTCCATACGCACAAGCCGCTCATTATGTCACTCAAGAAATGGGGCATCAAACTCCCGGCCGATCTTCGCATTTCCATCCGAAGGGTGTTGAGCGACGAGGCGAGACAACTCGTCGAAAGCATTCTGCTCCACGAGGAGGAACAGCCGGCGGGAAACGCTTCCTGGTTCGAGACGGACTTTTTCTTCCGGGCCCACATGGCAAGGCTCACCTCGCTTCTTGACGAGGTAAGGTCCTGGGGCATGTCCCTCAAACTTGAGACAGTATCGGCCCGGCTCGGAACCGTTCTCGTCAAATCCGTTCTCGAAATGACCGTGAGTTTCAGCGAGAACGAAGCCGGGCGGTTTTTCCGCCTGCTCACCGTATGCGTCGCACTGGGGATTCATCCCGAGACATGGAAGCTTCAGACGCTCTATTACGGATTCGTGACCAGGGGGGTTGCCCATCCTGAGCTCAGGAAACGCATCAAAACTTTCGACAAGCTCCTCGATGAGCTGGACGGCCTGTTATGGTGCCGCTTTGCGCTGCTTCTCGAGTCGCATCCGGAAGGGGCCGGAAAGGCTCCCCCCGCGTGCGCGATACGTTGATCCCGCGCTGGAGCCGTTTCGCCGGATAGAGTTATGACCGGGCCGCGCGGAGGCCTGCCCCTCGCGCCCGGCCGCGTGCGGTTTACCAAAGCCCCGCTTTTTTCATCTCGTCGTAGGCAACGCTTAGATAACTGCTGTTCCAATATGCGCGGTGCGCGATCTCCTCCGCCATTTGCCTCGCCTGCGCGACGTCGCGTCCAAAAACGATCAGACGGGTTCCATGATCCGTGTAGGGAAGGCGGCCGTCCTTATTGGCCGCTTCGCATTGGCCCGGATTTATGTTGACGGCGCCCGGCAAAGTCCCCGCCGCATACTCCTCCTTGCTCCTGGCATCGACGAAAACCGCGGTCTTGTCCGCACCGTAGACCTGCTTCAAGCCCGTGAGGTTCGTTTCCGCGGTATTGCCGAAGGCGCGCCAGACCGGAAGCCCAAGGCGGAACTTCCTGGGGTTTGTGAAGCCCTTTTCGGCGAGTTGTTCGGCGACTCTGAGAGTCTTGTGGCAATAGGGGCCGTTGCAGTAAATCACAGGCCCGGATGATTTGTCGGTGCAGGCCTGCGCCATCCTGTCGATCTCGCTTTCAAAGATGTGAACGCTGCCGGGGATGTGCGAAATGGCAAATTCTTTTTCCGGCCTTACGTCAAACACCGGAATCTTGCCCTCGGCCAGGACTTGCCTGAGCTCTTCAATGGAGATGTCGGAGCCGATATTTTCGCCTTTTTCGGCAGCTTGAGACCAGGGTGCGAGGGGGAAGAGCAGGACCGCAAGAGAGAAGAACAGGATCAAAAGAGACGACTTTTTCCGCATGAGAAGTCCTTTCCGGTTTGGATGTTCCGCAACGCCCCACATAAATGCGGGAACCGCTCCCATAGGGACGGGCCGCGTGGACAGCGCAAAGCGATAGGTTTTGACTATGTATTATATATATTTTAACGATTTAATATCCCGGAAGGAATTTCCCGTCAATAGTCATGTGAGGAAAGGCAACAATCGGGAAACGTCAATTTCCGAACGGAAAAAAGCCTCCGAGCGTTTCACAATGGCTCCGATACGGGAGTGCAATTCCTCGAGTTATCCTTATCTTGGCTGCATTCGTCCCCGTTCGCCGGGGACGATGGGCCGGAGGGTCCCGTCGGAGGCGCCTTGCGTCGGGTCTTTCGCATTACCCAAAGTTTTTATTGACTATTTGACTTTGCACAAATAAAGTAATGGTGATCTAAGTAGGCATGTGGCCGTTCCGCTTAATACTTCGCTCTACCGTCCTCACTGGCTCGATGTTATCACGCCACGATGCTCATCTGATGCTCATCACCGAAATTTCAGGGTAACGGCGCTCTTCGGATACTGTTGCGCGATGGTCTCCGGCTTCGGAGGAATCCACGTGAAATCCGCGCCTGCGTTGGTTTGCCGGGCGGACATTGAAGGCCGCCGTTCCGGTTTGCCGGGCGGATGGAGGGGAGAGTGCCGATCCCCGGTTCGCGCAACCATGATTCAGGCTATGGCCGATTGTGAACGGTTTGTTTTTTGTTCCAGGGCATAGCGCCAATCCGTGAGCCCATTAACGGCTTTCGCCCGCGGCCGCCGTACAGGCATGGGCGGTTGTGGAGAAATCCGCTCGAAACCGCTTTGCTATTGTGCAAAATCGGACTATAAATTGCACAAAACAATTTGGGACCCTCGTCTTTGCCGATATGGAAAACCGGTGAATTTTTTCGTTTGGCAGGCATGCGTCGCTAAGCGATGGCTATGCCCTATTTTGCTGTTCGGAATTTACGCTCAGGGGAAAGCAAGTCGAAGGAGAGATCTTGATGATGGGAAACTCAGAATCAAAGACCGTGACCGGTGCGGTAATGGTCGTTGGCGGCGGTATAGCGGGCACTCAGGCGGCTTTGGACGCGGCCGAGCAGGGCTTCTACGTGTATCTGGTCGAAAAAGCGCCTTCCATTGGCGGGATGATGGCCCAGTTGGACAAGACATTCCCCACCAACGACTGTTCAATGTGCATCCTTTCCCCCAAGCTCGTCGAATCGGGGCGGCATCTCAATATTGAACTCCTCACGATGTCCGAGGTCGACCGCATCGAAGGCGATGCCGGAAACTTCAGCGTGACGGTTCGGGAAAGACCCCGCTACGTGGATTTCGAAAAGTGCATAGCTTGCGGCATCTGTTCCGAAAAATGCCCGCGCAAGGTGGACGACGAGTTCAACATGGGGCTGAACAAGCGCAAGGCGGCCTACGTGATGTACCCTCAGGCCGTGCCCCTCAAGTATCTTATTGACGGCGAAAACTGCATTTACTTCCAGAAGGGCAAATGCAAGGCGTGCGAAAAGTATTGCCCCGCGGGAGCCGTGGACCTCGGCCAGAAGGAAAAGACGCACACGATAAACGTGGGCGCGATCATTCTCGCGGCGGGTTCGAAGGTTTTCGATCCGTCCGTTCTCGACACCTACGGATACGGCGGCCACCCCAACATCGTAACGAGCCTCGAATTCGAAAGAATCCTTAGCGCCTCCGGCCCTTTCGAAGGGCACCTCGTGCGCCCGTCCGACAGGAAAGAATGCAAGAGGATCGCCTGGCTGCAGTGCGTCGGATCGCGCGACACGCACGAGGGCAGCCACACCTACTGTTCGGGGGTTTGCTGCACCTATGCCATCAAAGAGGCGGTGATCGCGAGGGAACACGCCAAGGACAGCCTGGATGCCGCCATTTTCTACATGGATATGCGCACCTACGGCAAGGACTTCGAGCGCTACTATAACCGCGCCAAAAACGAGATGGGGGTTCGCTTCATCCGGTCGCGCGTACACAGCGTCGGCCCGGAGCGCCTCGGTTCTCCCGACCTCCGGATCGACTATGTCGACGAAAAGGGCAGCGTCCTGAGCGAGACCTTCGATCTGGTCGTGCTCTCCCAGGGGCTCGAAGCGCCGGCGGATATCGCGGAAATGGCCAAGAGGCTCCAGATCGACCTCGACGCGAGCAAGTTCGTTCAGACTTCCTCGCTCGCTCCCGTTGAAACATCCCGTCCGGGCATCTTCGTCTGCGGCTTTGTCGCCGGTCCCAAGGACATCCCCTCATCGGTTATCGATGCCTCGGCCGCATCCGGCGCGTGCGCCGCGCTGCTCAGTCCCGCGCGCGGGACTCTTACCAACGAAAAGACCTATCCGCCCGAAGACCCCGTGGTCAACGATGCGCCCAAGGTCGGCGTCTTTGTCTGCCACTGCGGCTTGAACATCGCCAGCGTGGTGGACGTTCCCGCCGTTCGCGAATACGCCCGCAACCTCCCGGGTGTGGCTTATGTCGCGGACAATCTTTTTACATGCAGCCAGGACACGCAGAAACTTATCCGGGAAGCGATCAAGGAGCACGGCTTGAACCGCGTCGTGGTTGCGGCCTGCACCCCGCGCACCCACGAGCCGCTTTTCCAGGAGACCATCCGGGAAGCGGGCATAAACCGGTACCTTTTCGAGATGGCAAACATCCGCGACCAGGATTCCTGGGTCCACCAGAACGAACCCGAGAAAGCAACGCAGAAGGCGAAGGACCTGCTTCGCATGGCGGTGGCCAAGGTGGCGCTGCTCGAGCCTCTGGAGCGCATGCGCGCCGAACTCAACCAAGGCGCCCTCATCGTCGGCGGCGGCGTGTCGGGAATGACCGCCGCGCTGAACCTCGCCGAGCAGGGATTCAAGACCTACCTGCTGGAATCGGCGGGCGAGCTCGGTGGAAACGCCCTGAAACTGAAGCATACCTGGAAGGGGGAAAGCGTTCCGGAATTCTTGGGCGGGCTTCGCGAAAGGGTCATGAGCCATCCCCTCATCGAGGTGCAGCTCCACGCCGGCATCAAGAGCATTCAGGGCTTTGTCGGACAGTTCATTACCACGGCCGAGGTGGCCGGTGTCCCACGCCAGTTCGAGCACGGCGTTGTCATCATCGCATCGGGCGCCGAAGCCTACAAGCCGAAGGAATACCTGTACGGCAAGAGCGACCGGGTCGTGCTCTGGCATGAACTGGAAGAGCTTTTCGAAAAAGACCCCAGGAAGCTGGAAGAGGCCAAATCGGTTGTCTTCATCCAGTGCGTCGGGTCGCGCGAACCGGATCGCCCCTACTGTTCGAAAATATGCTGCACGGCTTCGGTCAAGGAAGCAATCGAACTCAAGGAGCGAAAGCCCGACCTTCAGATCTACGTCCTGTACAGGGATCTCCGCACCTACGGGCTCCGGGAGGAACTCTACACCAAGGCCCGTTCCCTGGGGATCATGTTCATCCGGTTCCCGGTCGATGAGAAGCCGGTTGTGGAAACGGTCAGGGAGAACGGCAAGGAGCTGCTCTCCATCACCGTTCGCGACCACGTGCTCGACAGGCCGGTCCGCATCACGGCGGATTACCTCAAGCTCGCCACGGCCATCGTTCCGAAGGGAGAAAAGGAACTGGCGGGATTTCTCAATATTCCTCTTAACCAGGACGGCTTCTTCCTCGAAGCTCACATGAAGCTGCGTCCGGTCGAATTCGCGGTCGACGGGATTTTCCTGTGCGGCCTTGCCCATTACCCGAAGCCGCTCGACGAGTCCATCGCCCAGGCCAAGGCGGCGGCGGCCAAGGCGGCCGGCGTCCTGTCCCGGCCCTACATCGAGGTCGAACCGGTGGTCTCCTCCGTCAACAAGGACGATTGCACGGGCTGCGGGCTGTGCGAGAAGGCCTGTCCTTTCGGCGCGATCCGGAGGCACGAGATTGCGGGCAAGGGGCTGCGCGCCGAATCGATCGCCGCATCGTGCAAAGGCTGCGGAGTGTGCGCCGCGGCATGTCCTCAGAAGGCAATTGACATCGTGCACTTCCGCGATACGCAGATTGTAGCCGCCATACGCGCGGGCGGAGAGAGCGCCTGAAAACAACGGGCCGCCCCCCCCCGCGGCCCTGCATGATCCCGTTTGGAGAGATTCGGGGAACGATGCGCGGTTTGCACCGGCCCCTTTCGAAATTGAAATACTGGACGCCGTTAACGCGAAGGAGTTGTGAATGAACGATAGCCATGAGCCCAAAATGCTCGCCTTTCTCTGTAACTGGTGTTCTTACGCGGGCGCCGACCTGGCCGGCGTATCCCGTTTCCAGTACCCGCCCACGGTCCGCGTGCTGCGGACGATGTGTTCGGGCCGGGTAGACTCGCTGCACATGATAGAAGGGCTGAAGAGCGGTTTTGACTCCGTGCTGGTCTTTGGCTGACACATCGGCGACTGCCATTACCTGGAAGGTAATTACTACGCACGGGAGAGGGTCGGGGTTGTCCGGCAGCTGCTCGGGTTGGCCGGCATCGGTTCCGAAAGACTTCAGCTCCGATGGGTGAGCGCGGCCGAAGGGCAGGCGTTTGCCGACTTTGTCACCGAGCTGACCAAAACGACGCAGGAACTGGGACCCTTCGACAAGGAAAAGTCCAGGCGCGCTCTCGGCATTGTCGAGAACGTCCTCACTTCACCCCGCCTGAGATGGCTGATGGGAATGGACCGGCAGCTGACCCAGCGCGAAAACGTGTTCCATGAGAAGCTCGACGAGGGCAGATATCGGGAGTTGATGCGGGGGGTTGTCGAAAACGAGTACCAGAAGGCGCTTCTGCTCGATGCCCTTGGAGATGGGCCTTTGTCGGTGCGCGAGATGGCTTCGGCGACGGGTTTGCCCGTCTACACCGTTTCCATGCGGCTGGGCGAGCTTGAGAAAAGCGGCAGGGCGGACCTCCACAGCTACGAGGGCAAGACGCCCCGGTTCCTGAAGGTCGCGGCGTAGCGGTTAACCGGGAAAGAGAGAACTCCCGAGCGGTTTCGGCCGGGCGGAATCCCCTCTCCGTACATTCCGAACTGAAAGGGTTTTTTATATGAGCATGCTTTCAAATGGCGATAAACTTGGTAAGGTGATGGTGCTCGGCGCGGGCATCGCCGGGATGCAGACGGCCCTGGATCTGGCGAATTCGGGCTACTTCGTGCACCTGGTCGATCGCTCTCCCTGCGTGGGCGGCCTGATGGCCCAGCTGGACAAGACCTTCCCGACCAACGATTGCACCATGTGAATTATCTCCCCCAAGCTGGTCGAGGTCGGCCGGCACCTGAACATAAAGATCGTTCCGAATACGGAAATCGAATCGCTCGAAGGCGAGGCGGGACATTTCACCGCGACGCTTCTGAACCATCCCCGCTTCATCGACCCGGATCGATGCACGGGCTGCGGGCAGTGCGCCCAGGTCTGCCCCATGTCCACCGGAAACGAGTTCAACTGCGGGCTCGACAGCCGCGCCGTCCCCTCCATCAGGTATGCGCAGGCCGTTCCCCAGATCTACAGCATCAACCGGGATGCCTGCCTCGGCTGCGGTATTTGCGAAACCGTGTGCCTTGCCAAAGCGGTCCGGTATGCGGATGAGCCCCGGAGGACGCAGATAGAGGTCGGCGCCGTGATCGTTGCGGCCGGGACCGAAGTATTCGACCCCCTGAAGCTGGACACCTACGAGTACGCGCTTCTTCCGAACGTGGTAACGAGCCTCGAGTTCGAAAGAATCCTGAGCGCTTCCGGTCCCTATCGCGGACGCCTCATGCGGCCCTACGACCGCGAGGAGCCCAAGAAGATCGCCTGGCTGCAGTGCGTCGGATCGCGCGACATAAACCGCGCGGATCATTCGTACTGCTCGTCCGTGTGCTGCATGTACGCCATAAAAGAGGCGGTCATCGCCATGGAACATGCCCACGGCCCGCTGGATGCCGCCATCTTCTACATGGATATCCGCTCGCACGGGAAGGATTTCGAGCGCTACTACGAGCGCGCCCGCGAGCACGGAGTCCGTTTCGTCCGCTCCCGCGTTCACTCGATCACCCCGGGAAAAGACGGAGACCTGGAACTGGTTTACGTCGACGACCAAGGCAGGCAGCAGGGCGAGACCTTCGACATGGTGGTCCTCTCGGTCGGGCTCCAGGCGCCCCGCGAAGTGGTGCAGGTGGCACAGCGCCTTGGCGTTGAACTCGACAAGAACAACTTCGTCAAGACCGACAGCTTCAGCCCGGTGCAATCCTCGCGTCCCGGCGTCTACGTGTGCGGCGCGATCCAGGGTCCCAAGGACATCCCCCAGTCCGTGACCGAAGCCTCGGCCTCGGCCGCGGCGGCAGGCATGCTCCTCCATGAAACGCGTTGGAAGGAGACCACGGAAAAGAAAGTCACGGCCGAGACGAACGTAACCGGAGAACCTCCCCGGATCGGTGTTTTCGTCTGCCAGTGCGGCATAAACATCGGCGGCGTGGTCGACGTTCCCAAGGTGCGTGAGTACGCCAAGTCGCTGCCCTTTGTCACCTACGTCGAGGACAACCTGTACACCTGTTCCCAGGACACGCAGGTGAAGATGGCGCAGGTCATACGGGAGCAGGGGATCAACAGGGTTATAGTCGCGGCCTGTACGCCGAGGACGCACGAGCCTCTGTTCCAGGAAACGCTGATCGATGCGGGTCTGAACAAGTATCTCTTCGAGATGGCCAACATCCGCAACCAGGACTCCTGGGTGCACTCGCAGGACCCGGCGGCCGCGACGGCAAAGGCCAAGGACCTCATCCGCATGGCCGTGGCCAAGGCGGCTCTGCTTGAGCCTCTCAAGGAAACGCTGCTCGATGTCATCCCGGTGACGATGGTCGTCGGCGGCGGCGTGGCGGGCATGACGGCGGCAAAAGCCCTCGCCGATCAGGGATTCGAAGTCCATCTGGTCGAAAAGTCCCAGCGGCTCGGCGGCAATGCGCGATCCCTTTTCAGGACGTGGAGGGGCGAAGACATTCAGGCATTCGTCGGGAGTCTTGTCGATACCGTCGAGAACAATCCGCAAATCAAAGTCTACAAGTCCGCCGAACTCACCCGCGTGCAGGGCTTCGTGGGGAACTTCACCTCCGAACTGCTGCTCTCGGACGGAAACAGGACGGAAATACGGCATGGGATCGCCATCCTGGCCACCGGCGGAACCGAGTTCAAGCCGGCGGAATACCTCTACGGCGCGGACCCGCGCATCATGACCCACCTCGAACTTGACTCGATGATCATGGCGGGCAAGGCCCCGCGCGGCGAGGACGGGGCGACGGTCTTCGTCCAGTGCGTGGGTTCCCGCGAACCGCAGCATGCATACTGCAGCAGGGTCTGCTGCACGCACACCATGGAAAGCGCCCTGCACCTCAGGAAGACGAATCCCGAAATGCCCATCTACGTTCTTTACCGCGACATCAGGACGTACGGCGAGAGGGAAGACCTCTACACCGAGGCAAGGCGGCAGGGCGTGATCTTCGTGCGCTATGACGTCGATGCGAAGGCTGTCGTCAAGGCCGCCCCCACGGGGCTTGAGATCACCCTGAATGAGCCCATCCTGCAGCGCCCGGTAACGCTCAAGGCGGATCGCCTCGTGCTCTCCACCGCGATCGTGCCGTCGGTTTCCGAGGAGCTCGGGCAGTTCTTCAAGGTCCCGATCAACGAGGACGGCTTTCTCGTGGAAGCCCATCCGAAGCTTCGGCCGGTCGAATTCGCGACGGAAGGGGTGTTCGTATGCGGTATGGCCCACTCGCCGAAATCCATCGACGAGAGCATCGCGCAGGCGCTCGCCGCGGCTTCGCGCGCAACGACCCTGCTTTCGACGGATAAGATTTCGGTCAGCGGAGCCGTTGCCGAGACCCAGCAGGCGATTTGCAGCGAGTGCGGGACCTGCGTGAACGTTTGTCCGTACTCTGCTCCCAGCTTCAACACCAAGGGCAAAGCCGAGATCAACCCGGGCCTCTGCAAGGGATGCGGCCTTTGCACCGCCTCCTGCCGCTCCGGAGCGATCAAGCTCAAAGGGTTCGACGATTCACAGATTTTCGCGATGATCGAGAGTGTGTAGATAAGAGACTGAAAATCAAAAGAGCGGGGGAATGATTCCCCCGCACCTCCGCAAGTATCGGCGACACGCGCAAGCGCGTGTCGCCGTAGTGCCAAAATGAGCCGCGTAGCGGCGTGCGGGTGTGTGGGGGGGGCAGCTCCCCACGCTTTTCAAAGAGTCTTGCCCGCGACACCCGACCGCAGCCCGGCGGCCGCGAAAGCGGTCAGCCTGGCGACGAGTTCCTCTGCGCCGAGGGGCCGCGCGGGCTTGTGGGGCAGGTTCTCGGTGCTCCACATGTGGAGAGCGAAATGGAGCGCGCCGGCGACAAATCCCACGAGCCAGAAGACCTCTTCCTGGGACAGGCCGGGCACGGAACTTCCCACCGCTGTATAGAATCTTTTGATCAGAGCCGTGAAATGAGGATAAACGTACTTTTCGGAGTAAGCGGAGGGTTCGCTTAGACACCGGCCCATGAGACGGAGGAAAGGCTTGTTGTCCCGTCTGGACTCGGCCGCCTGGATGACGGCGGGCCGGATAAAGGCTTCCAGTACCCGTTCGAGTTCGAGGGGAGTGTCCGGTGATGCAGCTTCGAGAGTGTCGAGCAGCTTGAGTCTTTCTGCGTTCATGGGCAGAATCTGGCGCTGGAAGACAGCCGCGATCAGACCATCCTTGGAGCCGAAGTGATAATTGGCGGAAGCGAGATTGACACCGGCGGCGTCGGCAATGTCGCGCATGGAGGTTCCGTCGAGTCCCTTGTCGGCAAAAAGCCGTTCGGCAACCTGGATGATCCGTTCTTTGGTCGATAGCTTGTCGGGCGCGTTGATCATGATTCCAAACTTTCGCTAGTGGTTTAAACGTTTGTTTGAAATAAACGAACGTTTGAATTTTGTCCAGCGATTTTTTCTCCTTCCCTTCCCCGCGATCGTCGGAGCCGCAGGCGGCGCACCTTGCGTTCCCGTCTGCCGGGGCCGAATCCTTGCAGCACTCTATTGATTCAAAATCTCAAGCTTTCTGCGTGATTGCCGTGCTTTCGAATGGCGCCGGACCCGCTCAGATGATAGTGTAGCGTCCGCAGCGGCAGGGTTGGGCTGGCGTCAAAAGGGGTTTTCCGGATTTTAGAAAAACGGGTCGCGGGCAGTGGCGAAGAGAGTTTTTTTCAGCCTTCTCAAGTGGATCGTTCTTCTGGCCATTATCGTGTGGGTGGGTGAGAGAATCCAGCTGCGCGACCTTGCATGGCCCGTCGAGACCTCACGGGAATCCGCCGCGTCCGGCAGGCTCGAAAAGACCGGACCGGCCGAAGCCGTGTTTATCCGGGAGGACGGAAGCCGGCTCCTGTTGACCGCCCGGATGGACGACGGTTCGGGAGGCAGCGGCGCTCTGACCTGGATCGACCGGGAAACGGGACGGGCGTGGAACCTCCAGATGGGGTACCTCTACCG
>JAJFVB010000310.1 GCA_021372055.1 Desulfobacteraceae bacterium
GGAACTGGAGGAGTACGGACTGAAAGACGCCGGCAAGTGCCACAACTGTGGAACGTGTACCGCCACCTGCGACCTGGCAACCCCCGAAAACCCCTTCCCGAGAAAAATGGTGCGCTACAGTCAGCTCGGGCAGAGAGACAAGATCCTGACGTCGCCCGAGCCCTGGCTTTGCTACTATTGCGGAGACTGCTCGGTAAGATGCCCGAGAGGCGCCGACCCCGGTGAAAGCATGATGGTGCTGCGCCGCTATCTTACGTCTCTTTATGACTGGACCGGATTCGCCCGGAAATTCTACACCTCGGAAACATTCGAAATCGTGGCCGTGACCATCGTGGGACTGCTCGTCGGACTCGGCATGATCATCTTCCGGACTGGTCCCGCAAACATGGAACACCCTTTCCTCAACTCCGTCTGGCCTTCGCACGCCATCGAAAAGGCCGACCTGGTCATGGCGGCCGTACTGACGTTTTTCCTTCTGAGCAATGTCTACCGATGCATCAAAATCGTGCTCGGCGACTACTTCGGCAAGATACCGCTCGGCTTGTACGTTAGCGAGTTCAAGGAACTGCTGCTCAACTTCTGCACGCAGAAAGAATTCGGCAAGTGCAAGGACCGCAAGCAGTGGATCGTGCATCTGGCCATCATGACCGGATATGCTTCGGTCTTTCTGATGGTCGTTGTCCTGATCAACGGCCTCGGGGTCGACGGTCTGAAATTCCAGCGAGACTGGCCGGAATATTCCTTCTTCCATCCGATCAGGCTCATCGGCTACTACGCCACCTTCGCCATCATGTACGGCACCACCTACGCCATAATCGGCCGGCTGAAGAAGAGCAAGCCCCCTTACCAGAACTCTCATCCGACCGACTGGATGTTTCTGATTCTTCTGCAGCTTACCACCCTGACCGGTATTCTCGTCCACTTCACGCGCCTTCTGGACATGCCCATGCCCACCTACGTGATCTATGTCATTCACATGATGGTGGCCATTCCCATGCTTGTGCTCGAAGTGCCTTTCGCGAAATGGGCCCACCTCGCCTACCGGCCCGTGGTCCTTTTCCTGCTGCGCGTCAGGGCAAAATACATCGCCGGAGAGCAGGCCGGAGCACCCGCGCTTTCGCCCAAGCCCGCCGCCTGATACCCAATATGGACATGAGCGGGGGAAATCATTTCCCCCGCGCCCCCTCGGGATTTCTGTCCCGGCCTTACGCGCCTGCGCGCAAGGCCGGGCGCTCCGGCTGTTTTCGGACCGCGGGCAACAACTTCCCCATGGTCCGAACGCCTGGGATCTCCACTTTTTTTGTCATATGGAACTTTCGGACTTCAAAAGAATACGTTTTTGCGCTAGTACCGATGACCGGAAGCTCTATCTTCTCTTCAGGTCCGGGAGGAGGGAGAGGACCGCGGCGCGCCTTCGGGAATCCGGCTGCCGCGGGACGCCAGGGATTTCCGGCGGGCATCGGGCAAGGCTATTTTTCCTTCCGGGCGATTTTGCCCCCAATCCCGCATTGAAACAGGCGCACAAAGACCTAAAATTGAATGACGGCAAAAGGGGCGGGAATTGCCCCGCACTTTCCCGGCGACCCTGCAACGCTCGGTTCCGGGAAGTATTCATTTTATATTTTTTCGAGGAATGGTGCAATTATGGCAAAAGAACCCCAGATCGTGCATTCTTTTCCCAAAAACCCTCTGGAAGAGGTCAGATCGTCCATCACGGTCTACAAGGGAAAGCAATATGTGGATTTAAGAATCTACTACAAGGGGGATGACGGGGAGTACCACCCGTCAAAGAAGGGCCTGACCCTTTCGATAGAGCTGTTCCCGGAACTCGAAGCCGGCGTGCAGAAGCTCAAAGAGGCGCTTGAAGAGTAGCGCTGCGGCCCGCAATTGCCTCCAAGCCCGGCGCTCGCGGGAGCGTAGAGTAATCAGCCTCCTCCCACCGGAGGAAACAGCGCGACGCGTTCATCGCCTTTGAGAACGTTATCCCACTGCGCTCCAACGCCGTCGATCATGATAAGCTTTACTTCCTGCTCGGGGATTTTGAGCAATCCGGCCAGATCCCGCACGGTCGATCCGGGCTCGACCTGCACGGCGTAGCCGGTCTCCCCGCTGTAGCCGGAAACGTATTTTCTCAGATTTGCCGCGAGCATCAGTTTAACAGGCAACGATGCTTCCTCTCCCGGCCCCGGCCGGATAAAGCGGATGACGGCCGCGACGCCTTGTGCCGCATGATTTGTCCGCCGGCCTTTCCGTAGCGCTCAAGCCGCATCTCTTACTCGCGTTAATTCGACGCATGCCGATAGACGCGCTTCACCTGGACATTGGAAATCAGCGCCGTGAAGTCCTTGCCCTGCTCCAGATTGACCTTGACGGACTTGTTGTCGATTTCCATGTAACGGGACAAGACGCCGATGATATCGTTTTTGAGAGCCTCCATGATATCGGGCGTAATGTCCATCCGGTCGTGCATAAGGACAAGCTGCATCCGTTTGCGGGCTACCTGCCCGCTGGATTTTTCGCCGAAAAAGCGCTTTAAAATACTCAGCATTGGCCCTACTCCTTTCAGTTCCAGATAAGCCGTTTCATGCGGCCGAAAAATCCGTCGGATCCGTCCTCGTCCGGCGCAATGTTTTCACCGTTAAGGCGAGCGGCTATCCGTCTGAAGGCGGCTCCAGCCTTGCTGCCCCGTTCGTGAACGAGCGGGACGCCGCGATTGGTCGAGACCACTACCTCCTCGCTTTCCGGCACAACCCCCAGAAGCGGTACGGAGAGCAGGGCGAGGATATCGTCGGTGGACATCGAATCCCCTCTCTTGACCATTTTCACGTTGAGCCTGTTGATAATCAGATGGATATTTTTCAGAAGTGAAGCTTCAAGAAGCCCGATCACCCGGTCGGCGTCCCGTATGGCGGAAACCTCGGGCGTCGTGACGACAAGGGCGGTATCCGCTCCGGCGATGGCGTTCTTGAATCCCTGCTCGATACCCGCCGGGCAGTCGATGATGACAAAATCGAACTCGGCCGAGAGATCCCCGCAAAGCGTTTTCATCTGCTCGGGCGTGACGGAGTTTTTCTCACGCGTCTGCGCCGCCGGGATGATGTAGAGGTTCGGCAGCTTCCGATCCCGGATCATCGCCTGCTCCTTGCGGCACTTTCCCTCGATCACGTCCACGAGATTGTACACGATGCGGTTTTCCAGCCCCATTACCACATCGAGGTTGCGAAGGCCGATATCCGTGTCGATCATTACGACGCTGTGCTTCTTCTTCGCCAGTGTCGTCCCCAGGTTGGCAACGGTGGTGGTCTTGCCGACCCCCCCCTTGCCGGAAGTCACAACAATTGTTTTGCCGGCCATAGATCACCTGTTGTCTTTATTTTTGAGATCCAAATTGGTGCCCCAGCTTTCCCTCTCCGACCAATATCCCTGAAATCCCGGCCCGCCGCTCACGCGGTGACGACCTGGATTGTCCCGTTCTGTATTTCGGCGACCTCGAAGCGCTTGGGAGTGGGTTTGCCTCCCTTGGGCGGAACGGCCACAAGATCGGCGATCCTGAGTTGATTGGGCTCGATGCTGAGCGCCCAGATCCTCGCGGAACGCTCCCCGCCCGCTCCCGCGTGCGCCAGTCCCCGCAGCGTTCCAAAGACCACCACGTCCCCCGCCGCAACGATCTCCGCACCGGGGTTCACATCTCCCAGGATAACGCAATCGGAGGGCGAAACGATCCGGACTCCGGAACGGCATGTATTTCTGACCACGATGGGGGGGTCCTGCGCCTCTTCCGCATCCCCTCTGCGGGAACCGCGCAGCCTGCGAAGCTCACCCTCCACCGCAAACGACAGATCGTCGCTCAGCCGGACCTCCACAATCTTCACCCTCGCTTTTTCGTAGAGCTTGTCGTAGAGCGAGGCAATTTCGTCCGTCCGCAGCGATCGCGCCCTGAGATCGAGAACCATGTCGGTCTTGTGGAAAAAATCGTGCGACTGCTCGAGGCGCAGTTCCATGTACTCGACGATCGACTCGAACGTGGCCGCCGGGTCCGGAACGAGGATAAACCCGTTCCTGTCGGCTTTGACCTGCACAGGTGAGGATTCGGTTAAGGACATAGTCCGCGGCCTTTGCCTGAGAATGGTGCTAAGGCACCATGATCATTCAGGATTTTGAAACAGAAAAATGTGATTCCAGATGGCTTTATGAAGAATTCCCCCCTCTGAGTCCGGCTCACTTTACCCCAATTTCGAGTCGCTGGGCAAGACCCATTCGCGCAGTTCCGTCCAGTTCTCGATCCGTATGAAACCGTCCGAAGGCTCATCCCGGTTCCAGGGCTGCACGAACAGGAAGGGCTGGATGCCGGCCATTTTGAGATGCCTGCAGGTCTCGATCCGGTCCTCGACGAAAAACCGTATCCCGAGCCCGTTCAAAATCTCCAGCTTGCTTTCGGGCGCGCCGGATGCGATTACCTGAATTCTTTCGGGGGCGACCTCGGGAAGCGTCCGATGAATCCACCGGGTTATGGACTCCGGCCAGATACGGGCCGTAACGAAGCGCAGAGGAGCCTTTCGCGCAAGCTCCGTCAGGATCGCCGGCGCTCCCGGAACCGGCGGAATGCTCAGCGTGTTCTCGTCGTCAAGAGTCAGGCAAATCAGGTCGTCGATGATTTCCTTCCGGAGCCCGAGACAATCGTAGAGGTTGTAGCAGCTCATGTCCGCCTTGGTCAGGTTCAAAAGCCC
>JAJFVB010000003.1 GCA_021372055.1 Desulfobacteraceae bacterium
ATGCGCCCGTCCCGGTTTCCTTTCTCGTCTCGGGGAAGGTGCTGAGGGTTGAGGTTCGTGAAGGAGAGTCCGTCGAACAGGGGCGGCTGCTCGCCGAAATTGACAAGACGGATTACACGTTGGGCCTGCGGGCGGCCGCGGCCCAGACCGGGCAGGCGAAAGTGGCTCTCGACCGGAGCCGGGACGAATATGGCCGGATGAAGTTTCTCTACGAGACGAGAAGCCTTGCCGGGAACGATTTTGAAAAGTTCAAAGCGGCTTATCTCAGCGCAAAGCAACAGGTGGACCAGGCGGCGGCGAACGAAAAACTCGCCCGGAAGCGGTTGAGCGACGCTTCGCTGCTCTCTCCGGTCAGCGGCTTCATTTCGAAGCGCGCCATCGAGCCCGGAGAGACGGCAAGCACCGGAAAGCTTGCCTTTGAGATTGTCAGGCTCGAGCCGGTGGAAATCGGAGTCGGCGTTCCCGAAACCGACGTGCATCTCATCCGCATCGGTCAGAAGGCGGAAATCAGGATACCCGCTCTTCCCGGAGAGGTTTTCGAGGGGACCGTCAAGTCGGTTAACGTATCCGCCGACCCCAACACGCGGACGTACCTGACGCGCATCACCGTCCCCAACCCCCGGAAGATTCTTCGGGTCGGCATGGTTGCCGAGGCAAAGATCGAGGGCGACCGGGTCCTGGACCTGATGACGGTGCCCGCCGAGACCATCGTGCGCGACCCACAGGGGGCCACGGTTGTCTACGTGTATTTTGCGGACCGGAACCGGGTGTATGCCAGGCGGGTCGGGACCGGGCCGGTTTACGGCAGGGAGATTGCCATCAAAAGCGGGCTCGCGGGGGGGGAGGATATCGTCGTTGCCGGCCAGGAGAAGCTGCGGGACGGCGCAAAAGTGACAATAGCGCCCGGCGCCGATGTCGATGGCCCGCGTGCCGCTCCGGAGAAAAAAGAGGTTCGGCAATGACCCCGGTCAAAGCTTCCCTGCGCTATCCGACCGTTACGCTGATTCTCGCGGCGATGGCAGTGGCCGTGGGGCTCCACGCCTTCCGGCACATGCCGCGGACGGAAGACCCTTCCATCACGATCCGGACCGGCCTGGTAATGGCGCTCTATCCCGGCGCGACCTCCGAGCAGGTGGAAAAACAGGTTACCAAGACCCTCGAGAAGCACATCTTCAAGTTTCCCGAAATCCGCAGGGAAAAAACATATTCGACGAGCCGGCCGGGCCTGGTCTTCATAAACGTGGAACTTGAAGAAAGCGTTACAAACGCCGATGTGCTGTGGGCAAAGCTCCGGGATGAGATGAACGAAATCCGCTCAACCGAGTTGCCCGAGGGGGTCCGCGGTCCGATCGTCAACTCGGATTTCGGCGATACGGTCGCCATGCTCCTTGCCATACACGGCGAGCGCTACGGGTATCGCGAACTCCGCGACTATGTGGACAAGATCCAGGATGAGCTGCGGACGATCCGGGAAGTGGGCAAGCTGGCCACCTATGGCGCTCAGAGCGAGCAAATCTGGATCACCGGCGATCTTAAGCGGCTCTCCCAGTACTTTGCCGATCCCCAGCGCGTGGTCCAGGCATTGCGCCAGCAAAACGTGATCGCAAGCTCCGGCCACTTCGAAGCCGACCGGGCGAAGCTCCCCTTTCGCGCGAGCGGAGCCTTCACCACCGAGGAGCAGATCCGGAACGTGCTCGTGGATGTCTCCCGCACGGGGCAGCCCGTCTACATCCGCGATTTTGCCGAAGTGGAGCGGCGCTACCAGGACCCGAGCTTTGTCGTGCGCTACGATGGACAGCCGGGCCTGCTCCTGTCCGTCGAAATGCAGAAGGGAAAAAACATCGTCGAACTTGGCGGCAGGATAGCGGAGGTATTCGACCGCCTCAAGTCCCTGCTGCCCCCGGACATCAAGATAGACCTCATCGCCAACCAGCCCGAGGTCGTGAAGAACCGCATAACGCAGCTGAGTCATGAATTCCTGCTGGCGATCCTCTCGGTCATCATGGTGACGATCATCCTCCTGCCCATCCGCGTCGCCGTGATCGCGGCGCTCGCGATCCCGATAACCCTGTGCACGACGCTCGGGGCTCTGGACGCAATCGGAATAACCCTGCATCAGGTATCCATCGCGGCACTCATCATGGTCCTCGGAATCGTGGTCGATGACGCGATCGTCATTGCCGACAACTACGTGGAGCTTCTGGATCGCGGGTTTCCCAGGGGCGAAGCCGCGTGGCGCTGCGTCGACGAGGTTATCGTTCCGGTCCTCGCCGCCACCGTGACGATCATTTTTTCGTTTCTCCCCCTGCTGATTCTCGAAGGCTCGGTCGGCGAGTTCATCATGGCGCTTCCCATAACGGTCACCGCAGCGCTTTCGATTTCGTTCATCGTTGCGGTGATGCTGACGCCGATCTTTTGCAGGTTTTTCATCAGGAAGGGACTCCACGAGGCCAATGGGGCGAAGGTGGCAGCGGGAAAAAAGAAGTTCAGCATTCTGAACCTCATCCAGGCGCTCTATAAGGTGGGGATCGCCTTTTTCATGCGTCACAAGGCGCTGGCCATGGCGATGGGAGTCTGCGCCGTCTTTGCCGGGATCGTCCTTTTCAGGTTCGTTCCGCAGCAGTTCTTCCCGTCCGCCGAGCGAAATCAGTTCGTCATCGACGTCTGGATGGGACAGGGGACGCGCATCGAGGCCACGGATGCGGTGATGCGGCGGATCGAAGGGTACATGAAGGGAAGAAAGGAAATCGAGCACTTCGCGAGTTTCGTCGGGCAGAGTGCTCCGAGGTTCTACTATAATGTCAATCCGCAGCAGCCGGACGGCGCATACGGCCAGTTCATCGTAAACACCCACTCCGAGAAGCAGACTCCGGCGCTGGTGGGCGAGCTCCGCAAATCGCTTGCCGTGCTTGCCCCGGAAGCGCTCGTAATCGTAAAGGAACTGCAGCAGGGCGAGATTCTTGAAGCCCCGGTGGAGGTCCGCGTCGCGGGGGAAGACATGGGGGAACTCAAGCGGATTGGCGCCCGGATTGAGGGCATTCTCCTCGATGTGCCCTTTTCGGAATACGTCCACCACGACTATTACAATGATTCCTGCATGATCGATGTAAACGTCGACGAAGAACTTGCAAACCGGCTCGGGATCAGCAACGCATCGGTATCGAAACTCGTTGCCGGGGCATTCGACGGCGGCCCGGCAGGCACCTTCTGGGAGGGCGACCGGCCAGTGGCCATCCTGCTCCGCCTGGCTCAGGACTCCCGCTCCACTTTCGGAAATGTGCGCGATGCCTACGTATCCTCGCAGGTGACCAGGGCGCGGGTGCCGCTTCGCGCCATATCGACGCTGGAGCCCGAATGGCAGACAAGCAGGATTGTGCGGCGCAACGGCGTGCGCGCTCTGACTGTCCGCAGTTTCGTGCAGAGCGGCCACTATGCCTCCGAACTGCTCCAGGCCGTTCGGCCGCGCGTGGAGGCGATACCGCTGCCTTCCGGCTACAAAATCGAGTTCGGGGGGGAAAAGCTGAACCAGGACGAGACATTCCCGCGGATGATGGTTGCGCTCGGCATCAGCCTCGCGGCCATCTTCCTAACGCTGCTCATTCAGTTCAGGACGTTGCCGGAGACCCTCATCGTCATGTCCTCCATCCCTCTTGCCCTGCCCGGCGCTGTCATCGGGCTTATCATTACGCGCAATCCGTTCGGATTCACGGCGTTTATGGGATTGATCAGCCTGTGCGGGATCGTGGTTCGAAACGGAATTATCCTTGTCGATTATATAAACGGAAAAATGCGTGAAGGGCACTCGCTGGAACAGGCCGCGACGGAGGCCGGCGAGCGCCGGCTGCGGCCCATTTTTCTGACCACGATGGCCGCCGCTGTGGGAGTAACGCCGATGATTCTATCCGGGTCGAGCCTGTGGAGCCCGCTTGCCAGCGTGATCGCAATTGGATTGGTCTTCTCCATGTTCATCACGCTGCTGGTGGTGCCCGTGCTGTTTGTGCTGATCAAATCCCGTTCGGGAAAGTCAGGAGCCGCCGCTGCCGTGGCCCTTGTCGCGGCGCTGCTTCTGGCGGCCGCTCCCGCCATGGCGGAGACGAAGAGACTGACCCTGCCCGAGGCCGTCGGTTTGGCCCTCAGGGGCAACACGGCGCTAAAGATTGCCCGGGCGAAGGTGAGCGAAAAAGGGCAAAAGGTGCTTTCCACTTCCGCCGATTACTTCCCGAAGCTCTCCAACGAGTCGTCGTTTCTGGGGGTCTCCGATCCGCAACTGGTCACCATCCCTTCGGGGGCGCTGGGCAACGTTCCGGGACTGGGTCCGTTTCCGCTCGAGAACACCTCCATCAAGCAGAGCTCCTCGACCTTTTTCGTGAACAACACCATGATCACCCAGCCGCTCACGCAGCTCTTCAAGATTCACGACGCAACCGGCATAGCCCGCTCCGACCGGAAGGTCGCCGAGGCCGAGGCGCGAAAGGCCGAAGATGAGGTCATCTTCGCCGTGCACCAGCTCTATTTCGGGTTGCTTTCGGCCCGGAAGATGAAGGAAGCGGCCGGGGCCGGCCTGCAGGCCTCGCAGGAATACCTGCGGGAGGCGGAGAACGCGGTCCGGTCGAAAAGCCTTCTTGAGGTGGGAGTCACCGAGAGCCGGGCAGCGGCGCTGCAGAGCAGGCAAGCGCTTCTCGCCGCGGAAATACAGATCTCGGACCTTAACTCGGAGTTCTCCGAGTTGCTCGGGCTTGCGCTGGACACGGAACTGCTGCCGGCGGATCTCGCGCCTTCGGAGTGCCCCCTGGAAAGCCGCGACTATTACCTGCAGAGGGCTCTTTCCCAGAACCCGGAGCTTGAGGCCGCCAAGGCGACAGTGGAAAAGTCCCGCGGGGGCGTCAGCGCCGCCTACGACGAATACATTCCCGATGTAAGTCTTTTTGCATCGTACGCCTATCAGGACGGAGCACCGTTTGTCACGAGCAACGTCGGCACCTTCGGTCTCATGATGTCGTGGAACTTCTGGGACTGGGGCAAGCGCCGCGCCGTCGTCGGCGAGCGAAAGGCGCAGCTCACGCAGGCCGAGGAGAATCTGCGCCGGGTGAAGGACAGGATTACCGTGGATCTTGACAAGGCGTACAGAAAAATCGAACGCACGAAGAGCATGGTGGACGTGGCGCGGGAAGCTCTTGCCTTGCGGCGCGAGATGCTTCGGCTTTCCACAAACCAGCTTAAGGCCTCCACCACGAGCTATGCCAAGCATGCCGAAGCAGCTGCGGCCGCGAAAAAGGCGGAGGTCGACGAGCTCCAGGCTCGGCTCGGCTATGAACTCGCCCGCGCCGAAGTCGACCGCATTGCCGGAACCTTCGAGCGCTGATGCGGGGAGCGCTTTTTCCGTATCTGCCGAGTGCCGTGTTGAGAAAAAAAACCGCCTGCTGTAAATTGCGGTCCACGCCGTCAACCAACGAGTCCGGTCCCGGAAAGGGAGTGGAGGCGTTTGCCTCCCGCCGGGTTTTGCGGATGTTCGCGGAGGCGCGGTGATGGCGCGGCCTCCGTTTCCGGTTCAATCTTCGACCCTCGCCCGCTGGCGCGGAAAGGAATTCATGACAGAGACATTCAATATTGCATGTGAGCTGCTTGACCACAACATCACGGCAAGGCCCGATAAGGCTGCCATATTCTTCGGGCCCGAGGTGGTTACATACGGAGAGCTGGGACAGCTGGTCAACCGGTTTGGAAACCTGCTCGGGCAATACGGGGTTTCGCCGGGGGACAGGGTCCTCATCGGCCTGCCCGATTGCCCGGAGTGCATCGTTGCGTTTCTTGGCAGCATAAAATACGGCGCCTGGCCTGTTCTTGCGAGCGATCTCATGCCGGAGCAGGCTTGCCGATTCCTGCTCGAAGATTCGGGCGCCTCGGCCCTCATCACCTTGAGCTGGACGGATGCCGCAAAGGCGCGGACTCCTTCGTGCCGGACGATTACGATTGACGATGAAGAATTTCTGGATGCGATGACGGCGGCATCGGTGGAACTCAATCCTTTTCCTGCCCGCCGCGAAGACATCGCCTTCATGCTCTACACTTCCGGCAGCACCGGAAAGCCCAAGGGTGTTCCGCACCGCCACGGCGACATCCTTTTCACGACCGATATGTTCGGCAACGGGGTGCTCGGAATCCGGGAAGAGGACGTCTGCTTTTCGGCGAGCAAGCTCTTTCATGCCTACGGGCTCGCCAACAGCCTCTCCTTTCCCCTGCGCGCCGGTGCTTCCGTCGTTTTGCATCCCGGGAAATCGTCGGCGCCCGAGGTCCTCGAAGTCGTGTCCGCTTACCAGCCGACCGTTTTTTTCGGGGTCCCGACCCTCTACAACACGCTCCTTATGACCCTGGACGATAAGGACGCTTTCGAGCCCGTGCGCCTGTGCGTCTCCTCCGGCGAGGCCCTTCCGGTCCCGACTTACCAACGCTGGAAAGAAGTGATGGGGCTCGAAATAGTGGACGGCATCGGTTCGACCGAGGCGCTGCATGTCTTCATTTCGAACCGTTCGGGTGACGTGCGACCGGGGACATCCGGTTTTCCCGTGCCGTCCTACGAGGTGAAAATTGTCGACGACTCCGGCGCGCCCGCGGCTTCCGGCGAGCCGGGGCATTTGCTCGTTCGAGGCGGGAGCACCGCACCTTACTACTGGAACCGTCCCGAGGAAACGCGGGAGACGATGCTCGAAGACGGATGGCTCAGAACGGGTGACATCTACATCGAAAATGAGGGCTGCTACCGCTACTGGGGCAGAGCCGACGACATGTTCAAGGCCGACGCGCAATGGGTATCCCCGGTCATCGTGGAAGAGGTCCTCCGGGGGCACAAGGCGGTGGCGGAGTGTGCCGTCACCTGGCGCTTGATTGGAGGGCTGCAGAAACCGCTGGCTTTCGTGGTGCTCAAACCCGGTTTTGAAGAAAGCTTCCTGCTTTTCAGAGACCTCCGGGCGCACGTGCTCGACAGGCTTCCGGAGCATATGTGCCCGGTGCAGATGGAATACCGCTCCGAACTGCCCAAAAACGAGGCGGGCAAGGTCGACAGAGTTCGGCTGAGAACCGATCTAAAGAGCATGCCGAGCGCTCGGAGTTGACGGTTGCCGGCCAACGGCCGCAACCGTAACGCCAAAATGAGCCGCGTAGCGGCGTGGGGGGTGTGGAGAGCATGGCTCTGGGGGCGCGCTCCCCACTTTTTCCAAAAGCGTTCTTTGGTACATTCTTGAACGCAAATGCGCTTAAGGTTTCCCCTCCTGCATACGGATCTTCCGGTAAACGTGGAACATTTCATCCTTCTTGACCGCGATTGGCGGTGAAAACACCTCCTCGTACTCTTCGAGGAAGTCCCTGTCCCGTATGGCCGAGTTGGTGATAAAGAGAACTGAGCTGCAACCGGTTCGCGCGGCCCCTTCATCGATCCTTTTCATCACCTCCCGCACGGACAGTCGCCTGTTCGCGAGATATTCCGTGTTCCAGGTCATGTGGCCCCGCATATCGCGGTTTTCCAGGAAGTAGAGCTTCCTGGAGGTGCCCAGGTAGGGGAGGACCGAGCAGGCGTAATTGGAGGGATAGGAGGCCACGAGCGTGTTCCCGTCGACCAGTTTGTTGCGGACGAGATATTCCCCCGCTCTTCTTCCGGTCGAGAAATCGTATTTCAGGTCAAAGTAGCAGCCGAACAGGCCCGCAACGAACGGGAAGAAGAAGAGCAGCGGCACGGCCCCTCGCCGCACGGCGGTGCGGCAGACTTCCCATCGCGAGGCATCCGCCGCATTGCGGGACGACCTCCCATAGTGCTCGCCAATCCAGAGACAGAAAACGAAAACCATGAAAATAAAGCCCTGGTGCCTTATTCCGGCCTCGTAGACGAGAATATAGAAGGCAATCAGCCCAAAGCTCAACGCAAGATACAGAAGCAGGACGAACCTCTTCCTCAAAAACGGCAGCAAAGATATGAGGACCGGCGCGAAAGTCAGCGCGGGGCGGACAACAGTCATCAGTGCGGTCATTATCTCCAGCCTGCTGAGATAGGCAATTCGGGGACGGTCGAAGGGCATCAGAAAGGCGGTCTTGGTATTCCAGAAATGTATCTGCGGTTCGGGAATCGGGAGGAAAGCGCTGATGAGGGAGTTCGGAATCTTGTCCAGGGTTTTCAAAGTGAAGACCCGGCGTATCAGCGACGGAGGCTGCCCCGCGTGGATGCTCGGAGGAGCGAGGTCCGCGGGCGGCCAGACCTGCCACACCACGGCGGCGAAACCCGCGGATGCGATCAGCACGAAGCGCCAGGGCACGGAGTTCAATCCTCTTTTTTCGACGAAAAAGAACTCCAGCCAGTAGAAGCAAAACAGAATGAACGCGATGATGAACCCGTAGAGCGTCGTATTGGCAAGAAGGAGAATCGAAAATGCATAGACGGCCGGTTTTTTGAACCGGCTGCCGTAAACCGCTGCGGTGAGGAAGAGGAAGAAGACGGTGAGGCAGTAGCTCCGCGCGAGGATGCTGTATTCGTAGAGCAGGTAATAGCCGAATACGAGCAGCGCTTTCTCGACGTTGGAAAAGGGAGCGTACCGCAGGATCAGGAGCACGGTCGAAAGGGCCGTGAGCGCGCTCAGGACCGCCATTGCCGTGATCGGCAAGCCCAGGCGGGCCAGGGGCCTGATAAGGATGTGCCACATCGCGGGGGTGCCTTCGTAGCCCATCTCCCTGAAAAGGGATGCCCAATCAAGGCTGTCGCGCGCGATAAACCACGCCTGCGCCTCGTCTCGCCAGGGTTCGTGGTTGAGCATGAGAAGAACGGAAAGCAGAATGTAAATCCCGATGATGGCAAGCGGCTGCCACTCCAGAAGCGAAGCCGGTGAGCATTCCCGGCGGGCCGGTCCATTCAGAATGCCGCTCAAGCCGGGCCCTTTCCGTTTTTTGGAGGTCTTCGACTTCCGGCGGCCTCGGAGAGCAGTTCCTCCACTCTCCCCGCAATGCCGGGGAGGTTGAAATTCTTAGCAAGCCTGCGGCTTTCCGACTTCATCCTTGCCAGTTCCCCACCCGAGCGCAGCATCTCCCGAAACGCAGCCTCAAAGGCTCCCAAGTCTCTTGCGGAGCGAAGATAACCGTTTTCACCGTCCGTCACCAGATCCGAAAACCCGCCTATGTCGCTCCCGAGGATCGCCAGGCCCGCCGCAAGCGCGCGCACCCCAACGACCGAAAGCCCCTCGGAATGGGAGGGCATGATGAGGATGTCGCTCCGGCCGAGCAGTTCATCGACGCGTTCCGGAGAGACCCACCCCCGCAGCCGGACCCGCCCGTGGAGACCTGCGCGGTCCGTGGCAAGCCTCACGGCCCCCATCATCGGGCCGTCTCCCAGCATGTCCATTTCCCAGGAGAGGTCTTCCGCGCGTTTGAGAAGACCAATGAGAAAGAGGAGGTTTTTCTGAGCGCTGAAGCGTCCGGCGAAAACGAGCCGAACGGGATTGTGCGCCGCGGGCGGGCTCTGAGGAATTTCCGAAATGTCCATGCCGTTCCGGACGACTTCAACCGGAACCCGATAGGCGCTTCGGGCAAGGGTCCGGATGTACTCGCTCGGGGCGGTAACCGAGGCCGCATCGCGCCAGATCGGGACGGTGAAGGGCTTAACCCAGCGGAAAAGGTGGTCCGTCTGCTCCGGAACCCCGCCGGGAACGTCTCCAAGCTGCGTGCTGAGAACGTAAGGAATGCCGGTCGCCCGGTGGATGATCCATCCGAGAACGCCCGTGGGAACGGCAAAATGCACGTGCATCACCCGGGGCTTCCAGGATCTTGCGAGGCGCAAAGCGGGAAGCAGGTTTGCGAGAAGGAAGCCCGCCATCTCCGGGACCGAGCAAGTATGAGGCCGGATCCGCCCGGACCGGCTGCGGTGAACCGTGTAGCCGGACTTCCTCTCCGTGGCGGGGAGATCACCGAATCGTACGGTCTGGACGCGGATTTCATGCCCCATACCGGCCAGAGCGCGGCACAGATCCTCGGAAAACTTCCCACCGCCCCCGCCGATGGGCGGGAATTCGTAATTGAGCACCAGAATGCGCATCGCGCCAAAAAATCCCTGCCCAAAGTCCCTGGATGCGGCCTCTATCATGGTCCGTCGATCTGAACGAGTACGGACGATCCACGGTCGTCGAGGACGGTAACCTGTCTCCTGTTCAACGGTTCCGGAATGAGATCGGCCGGGTCGAAGCTCACGCTGATGCGCTCGCCCCAAGCCGATTTCGGCATAAAATGCATTTTGGCGCCCGCAGCCCAGGGCCAGAGCAGACCACCCCGGCCAAATGCAATCCCGCCCAGCAGCATGCGGGAACCGCCGTCCGGAAACACCAGACGTATCCCGGTCCTCTCACCGGAGCTCTCCGATGCGATTTCCATCCATCCCGACCAACCCGCCGGGACCTCCACTCTCGTTCCGGAAGAATGCGAATCGCGGCCCCGGACGCCCGAGACAATGAACTCCGATTTCCGGCCGGGATTGTCGATCAAGACCCGAAGAAGTCCGGGGAGATGCACCTCGCCGGCATCGACTTCAATGGAGTGGAATTCGGCGGCCGCAAGTTTCCCCTCGCGCGCCAGTGGCCCCCACTTTCTCGGCGTGCTCAGCGGGGAAGCGTGGAAATCGGGGCTCGTGATCCACCAGCGATGCTCATCCACCCCGATAAAAGACGGGTGGAACACGAGAGGGTTGTACGTCGCGGCAAAACGCAGGCCGGGGCGCGCCAGCCATTTCTTCCCGAGTTCGTCATCACGCAGAGCCGGGTGGTAGTAAACGGCCCCCAGGCCCATGGCGCCGTGTATCAGGTAAAAGGGCATCACGGTAAAGCTCGTGTAGAGCACCCCGTCGCCCGGAGCGGCGCGTTCGAGCAGCAGCCGGGGCTGTTCGGGGTTAAGGTCAAGAGGCTGCCGCACCCGCTGGTGTTCCTTGTAGGCAAGGACCTGTTCGGCCCCCAGCACCGACATGTTGAACGCGTAGCCGAGCAGGACGGCCAGAACAACCGGAGGCCAGAAGCGGATAACGGCATCGCCGGAAGACCCTTCACGCGGCTCGCCTCGATGATGGAGCATCCACTGCCGCGTCCGCCTCGCGGCTTCCAGGAGCGTTTGGCCGACAAGTCCGAACAGGACAACCACGAAGGGAATCCAAACCCTCAGAAGAACGTCCGCCGGGTGGCTGGACACGTAAAACAGCAGGCCGAAAAGAGCGACGGCATACAGACCGAGAAACTTCGCGACCGGCCCCGAGCGCTCCCGCGGCAGGCTCAAAAATCCGAACGTCACCGCCCCGCAAAATACCGGCAGCCATCCGAAAAGACCGTCCATGAGCCGCCTTGCTTCCACGACGACCTGCACGAGCGACCGGGCGGCCCCCGTGAGGATATGCAGGATGGGGTTGGTCCCCGGCGGCAGGAAGGAGGGCGCTCCCGTCGGCAGTACCCGGATGAAATGGGGAAGGAAAAGAACGAGGGCGACGACAAGGCATCCGAAGCCGATTCCCGGCAGGATCTTCCTCCGCCTCCCGGTTCCGGCCAGCAGCAGGGCCAGTGCCAGCGCCATTGCGGAATAGATGACCCCGACAAGGTGCATGGTGCAGAGCAGGAGCGACCCGATCCCCAGCGTCCACGGGGCATCGCCTCTTTGCGCTATGATCCGGGCCCAGACGAGCCCCGCCAGAGCCATCGTGACGTTTGAGGGCACGATGTGGTGCAATCCGGTATCGGGGAAAACCTTGAACGCCAGCAGCGCAAGGGCTATCCCCGCGACGCCCCTTCCGAACAGCACGGCCAGGAGGCAGGCAAATGAAGCCGCAAAAAGCAGCGGCCCCAGGTACCAGACAAGGCGGTAGGCCGATATCAGATCCCCCCCCAGCTTTGAAATTGCGAGCAGCACAAGGGAAAACAGCGGATGATAGACGGGGAAAAGCTTCGATCCGGCCAGGGCGCGCTGATGGGCCGCTTCCGGCGTCTGCGACGGAGCGTTCAGCTGCTCGCGCAACTCCAGGTAAGCCGGGCAGTCCTGGAGCAGGCAACCCTCCATCTGCGCGGTTTTCAAAACGTAGGTCAGGGAATCGTCGGCTTTTGGAAAAAAGGCGCACTCGCGAAGGGGCGTGACAATGAGAAATCCCTGCACCGCCAGGAAGAGTCCGATTCCGGCCAGAAAAAGGAGGAGAGATGCAAACGGGCGGTGGCCGTTCGCCATGCGGATCGGCCCGCCTCTCCCTCCTCGGGTCATCTCATCCCTGTCGTTTTGAAGGCTCATGCCGCAAGGTCCGGAATAAATCGGTTCCGAAAAGACTCCCCACACGCAGCTGCGCTGCTCATTTTGGCGCTTGCGGCGGGCGTCCGGCCTGACGCGCGTGCGCGTAAGGCCGCGACAGAAATCCCGAGGGGGCGCGGGGGAAATCATTTCCCCCACTCTTTTCCCTTAGCCTGTCTTGAACGCAATTTCGCATAAGAGCTTCAACGCATCCATTTTTCGTACCAGAGCTCGAATGCGAGCAGGGTCCAGAGCATCTTGCGGTTATCCCGCCGCTTCGCCAGATGATCCCTCAAGAGCCCTTGGACGAAAGCCGGATCGAAAAGCCCGATCCGCTTCAGCCTCGCATCCGACAACAGGTCTTCGGCCAGAGGCCGCAGGGGGCCGGTCAGCCATTTTGCCATCGGCATGTTGAAACCCTTCTTGCCCCGTTTTACTATCTCCCGGGGCAAAACGGACCGCATCGCGTGGCGCATGATGTACTTCGTCGTAAAGCCGTGCAGCTTGTACTCGTTTGGAAGGCGCGCGGAGAATTCGAGGAACTTTCGATTCAGCAGAGGGACCCTCACTTCGAGCGAATTGGCCATGCTGGCCCTGTCCATCTTCTGCAGGACGGTCCCTTCGAGAAACAGCTTCAGATCGCAGTAGAGTATCTGATCGAGCATATCCCGCGTCCCGGAGGCCCGCGCGTGGGCCAGGGCGACTTCCTCGACCTGCCCGTCGTCCAGGAGTGCCGGGCCTGCAAGCAGCAATCGCCTTTCGGGACCCGTGAAAGACCCCATCCAGATGTGATGCCGCACGGGGGGAGGGGCGGACTGTCCCATCAGAAAGCGTCGGATCTTGAAATCGAGGCTGAGGTAGTCGAAGGACACCGGCAGCCGGTCCGCGACGCGGGATGCCAGCCCCCGGCCAATGCAAGCGGGAAGGAGTTTCTGATAGTATTTCGCAAGCCGGTGGGCCTGCAGGGTGGGATAGCCCCCGAAAAGCTCGTCTCCGCCGTCGCCGCTGAGAGCGACCTTGACGTACCCGCTCGTGAACCGGGTAAGCCAGAATGTCGGGATAAACGATGAATCCGAGATCGGCTCATCCATGTAGTCGCCAAGATCCCGGACCAGCCGCAGCGACATATCGGAATCGAGCCGCAGTTCGTGATGTTCGGTGCCCAGACGATGCGCCATCAGCCGGGAATAGCGGGACTCATCGAATGACGGATCGTCGAATACGACCGAAAAGCTCCGCACTTTTCCGGTCGAGTGGTGGACCATGGCCGCGGCGACCGAGCTCGAATCGATCCCCCCGCTGAGGAGCACTCCCAGGGGCACGTCCGAAAGGAGTTCCAGGCGCACGGACTCTTTCAGCGTCTCCCTGAACTCTTCCTCGTACTCCGCGGGGGAACGGCTGAGCCTTTCGCCATCGGCCGGGAAACACATGTCCCAGTACCGCTCGATTGCGACGCACCCGTCCTTCACCGTCATGAGGTGCCCCGGAGGCAGCTTCCTGATGCCCTCGAAAATGGACCCGGGAGTCGGAACGTACTCGTAGGCGAGATACTGGTTGAGGGAGGCGAGATCGAGACGCCGCTCAACCGAGGGATGTCCCAGGAGCGCCTTCACCTCGGAGCCGAATACGAACGAACCGGGCAGTTCGGCATAATAGAGGGGTTTTATCCCGGCCCTGTCCCGGGCAAGGAACAGCCGCCGCAACCTGCTGTCCCAGATCGCGAAGGCGAACATGCCGTTGAGACGCTCCAGGCACCCGAGCCCGAATTGTTCGTAGGCATGGACGATCACCTCGGTGTCGCTCAGCGTGTGGAAGCGGTGCCCCTGCCTTTCGAGCTGCGGGCGAAGCTCCGGGGCATTGTAGATTTCGCCGTTGTAGACGATCCAGATCGTCTCGTCTTCGTTGTGAATAGGCTGGCGGCCGGTCGCAAGATCGATGATCGAGAGGCGGCAATGCCCCAGGCCAACCGGTCCGTCGAGGCGATATCCCCTGTCGTCCGGGCCGCGGTGAGCCATGGTCCCGGTCATTTCGTGGAGTACGGCGGCCTCAACGGGGCCGCCTGACCTGTGATTGAAGACTCCGCAAATGCCGCACATGCGATTTACCGATCGCCCTTGTAGATATTGCGCACCACGTAGGTGGGTTTTCCCTGCGACTCATGGTAGGTGCGGATCAGCAGCTCCGCCGTGAGCCCCATGAAAATGGATTGAAATCCGAGGATAAAAAGCAGCGCCGAGAGCAGCAGCAAAGGGGTCTGTATGAAGGAAATCCCGTACAGGATTTTCTGAAAAAACATTGCCAGCCCGCTGCAGAAGCTCAGGCCGACCAGGATGAGTCCAAATCCGCCGAAAACCTTGATCGCGTTTCCGGACACCCCGGAAAGGAATTTTACGGTAAGCAGGTCCATCACCACGCTGAACGTGCGACCCAATCCGTACTTGGACCTGCCGTGGATGCGGGGCCTGTGATTGACGGGGATTTCGGCAACCGCGGCGCCCACCATGGCAGCCATTGCGGGGATGAAACGGTGCATCTGGCCGTAGAGCCGGATATGGTGGAGCAACTCGCGCCTGTATGCTTTCAGCGTACAGCCGCAGTCGTGCAGTTTGAGGTCCGTTATGCAGGAGATGATCGTGTTTGCCACGCGGGAAACGGAATTCCGGAAAAGCCAATGATCCTTGCGGTTTGCTCTCCAGCCGCTCACCAGATCGTAGCCCTCCTCCAACTTTGCGAGCAGCTCCGGTATATCGGCGGGATCGTTTTGCAGATCGGCGTCCAGGCAAACCACCACCCCACCCCTGGCGTGGTCGATTCCAGCGGAAAGCGCGGCGGTCTGGCCGAAGTTTCTCCGCAACTGAATCACGGTGGAGGCTTTATCCGAGTCGGCGATTTTCGTGAGTTCGGCCAGGCTCGCGTCCCTGCTTCCGTCATCCACGTAAATGATCTCGTAGGAGATGCCGAGCGTGCCGAGGGTCGCGAGAAGATCCTCGTGGAGGAGCCTGAGGTTGTCCGCTTCGTCGCGCACCGGAACAACCACGGACAGGTAGACATCTTCCGCCGGAATGGAATGGAGCGCTCCGAAGTCTCGATCCGCCTTCACGATTCACACCCCGCGCCCGCAGGTTATGGGACATTTCCCTGTATGTTTTTTCCCGGAGTAAACGAGTATAGGGGACATCCATGCCGCGTGTCAATCCGGAGTGGTTTGCAAACCGGCCCGGGGGCCCTGCAAAACCGGCGGCAAGCACCCGCGCCGAACACGGCTCAGCAGGAAGTCTCCACCGACGCTTGGCGGCTGTACTCGCGCCTTGCGCACATGTAGAGAAATCCGCCGACAAAAAACGGAAACAGCGCCATGGCCCGTACCATGACGGCCACCCCCGCACCGCTTCCCGGCGCCTGTCCCGCGAACTTTACAAAAAGAAGATCGAACAGCGCCTCCCCCACTCCCCATCCTGCCGGAGTAATGGAAAACGCGCTCCCGAGATTCACGACCGGTACTATCGTCAGGTAGTTTCCGAAAGAGGCGTCAAAGCCCATGGCGCGTCCGAGAACGCCCACGCTGAGAGCAAAGGCCGCGTGGTTCACAAGCGACATGCCGACCCAGAAGAGCAACATGGCCTTTTGCGTCCGGTAGAGCCCGAGCGCATGTTCGACCTGATCCAGGTGCCCGGATAGCGACGGTCGCTGCAGCACCGGAAGCCTGCGCGCGTATTTCCAGAAAATCGGAAAGAGGAATGCCGCTCCCAAAAGAAACACCGGAACGGCCGCAAGGACCTTCCAGTTCAGGATCCGGTGCGTCTCGACGTTGAGGAGCAGCGCTCCAAGGGCCAGCAAGACGAGGGCGATGCAACCGAGAACCCGGTCCATGACGATCGTCAGCACCGGCAACGACTTGGATTCGGTCCTTTTCATCGCGTAATACGTCTTTACCACATCCCCGCCGGTGGTCCCCGGCATGGCCATGCTGAAAAATATCCCGATCCAGTTCAGGCGGCAGGCCTCCCCGAGCCCGAATCCCAGACCGGCGGCTTTGAGCAGCCAGTGCCAGCGAGCTCCCGGGAAGCTGAGACAGAG
>JAJFVB010000022.1 GCA_021372055.1 Desulfobacteraceae bacterium
AGGCTTTACGATGAACGATGATTTTGAAATCATTCGCGGCAGCGGCAACGTTTTTCGCGACTTTGGCCGCGTTAATGCCGATGTCGAGCAGGCCCGCGCCATTCTTGCCGCCAAGATAATACGCACTCTTGATGAGCGCGGTTTTTCGACACGCGAGGCTGAAAGGCTTACGGGCATTTCACACTCGGAGTTCTCCCGCATCCGGAACGCAAAGCTTGGCCGCTTTACGCTTGACCGGATGATAACAATCCTTGGAAAGCTCGATGAAGATGTCGAAGTCAACGTTTTTTTTCGGCCTCGCCACAGCACCCAAGGCGAACTGCACCCCTAAAAAGAGGCAAGGGGGGCACACGGTGTACCCCTTGTTGCTTCACATCCCTGTAAATCCTTACTGCACCTAATCGTTCTCCGGTTCAAATCCAGTGCCTTCGGTGTTGCAGCGGTGTTGCAAAGCCCTGTAAACTGGTTCTGGGCCTATGCGCTACGGGGTTCGACTCCCCAAGTTCCCAATCCGCCTCGATTTGGTGCAACTTCGGTGCAGGTTCAAAGCGATCCTTACCCAGCAAGGGTTTGCGGGTTGGGTTGGAGGTTCAAATCCTCTCGTCCCGACCAAAAAGTCTAAAAAATCCCCGATGTTTATCCAAGAAGTGGTCCGTTTTGGGCGGTCCGAAAGTGGTCCGGCAAGATGGTCCGCTTTTTTTATTTCTCCCGCAACATTGCAGCTTCCATACTCCCCCTTAACGGTTCAGGATTCCCGCATGGAAAACCTTTGACATGGGTGTGAATTCCTGTTAAGGGCTCAAATTCGTAGAACAATAGACGGACGAGGGGAAATTTATAGAGTGCAAGATTCATGTTCTGATACCAATAAGCGTTCAAGATGATGCCAGGCTTTCAGACTGTGGGGAGCTTGCTCCCCACACCCCACACGCAGCTGCGCTGCTCATTTTGGCGCTTGCGGCGGGCCTCGCGCGCATGCGCGTAAGGCTGCGACAGAAATCCCGAGGGGGCGGGGGGGAAATCATTTCCCCCGCTCTTTTCCATTAGTTTTATCTTAAACGCAATTTCGTATGAAAGCGTCCAGACCTTGAGCCATATGTCTGTCAGAGGGTAACATGAAGGGTGGACAAGAGCGGTTTGGATCGCGTGGAAAGAGATGGGTGTGGCTGCTGACAATCGTAGCGGCCTGTGCCCTCGCCGCCGCATTCTTCCTCTTAAAACCCGGCCTGCCTCAGAATAAGCCTTCACCACCGGTTTCCGCACCCCTAAGAACGGATGTCTCCTGTCTGGGACGCCTTCTTCCCGGCGGTCGCATCCTCCACGTGGCGGCTCCGGCGGGGGCGGTGATGAAGGATCTCCTCGTCCGGCGCGGACAATGGGTCGAGCAGGGCATGATCCTCGCGCGCCTGCGCGATTATGCCCGGGAGGCAGCCCTCCTTGATCGAGCGGAGAAGGACGTCGCTGTAGCCGTGTCCGAACTCGAATGCGTACGGGCCGGCGAGAAAGCCAGCACCATCGAGGCCCAAAAGTCCGCCATTGCCCGGCAGGAAGCGATATTACGCCAGGAGGAATCCCAGTTCAAAAGACATCGGAATCTTCATCAGGAAGGGGTCGTCTCCGAGAAGGTCTTTGAGGATGTGCAGACACGCAGGGACACCGCGCGCGAATCGTTGCTCCGGGAACGGCATTCCCTCGGGAGCCTGCAGCATGTCCGTAAGGAGGACATTGCGCTGGCCGCGAATAGAGTGGAATCGGCCGAGTCCGCCCGGAAGGTGGCCCGGGAAAATGTGGAGCTTAACCTCATCCGGGCGCCGGCCACGGGTCGCATCCTTGAAATCCATGCATATCCCGGAGAAGCGGTCCGCGAGCGGGGCCTGCTCGAGATGAGCAGCGGCGAGGAAATGCTGGTCGAGGCTGAAGTGCATGTCAGCGACATCGGCCGAGTCCGAATCGGAGCGCCGGCGGCTATTTCCGGCGACTCGATCTCCGGCAGTCTGAAAGGCGAGGTCGTCGAGATAGTCTCGATGGTCACTCGCAGCGACGTTCTGCCCACGGACCCCCTGGCTTTTTCCGATGTGCGCATCGTCAAGGTCTGGGTTCGCCTGGATGATCCCAATGCGGTGGCACACCTCGGCAACCACCAGGTTTCCGTTGCGATCAGACCATGAGTCGCTTGCACCTCTGCCTTTCCAACATGTTTGCCCCCCTGGGAATTCCCCTCGCATGGCGTCAATTGAGCCGCGACCGGATGCGTTTCATGACCGCCATCGGAGGGGTCACCTTCGGCGTCGTGCTGATGCTCTATCAGATGGGACTGTACACGGCATCCCTCCGCATGGTCGTGTTTCCGCATAGTACGTTGAAAGGCGATCTTGTAATCATCAGCCAGAACTATGAGTACTTTTATCAAAATCGTTTTTTTTCAAGGCGGCTTCTTTACCAGCTGCAAGGTTTTCCCGGCGTGGACTCCATCGCTCCTCTCCAGGTGAATTATCTGAGATGGAAGAACACGACGACCGGGGTGAACATGACAATCGCCGTCCTTGCCTGCAATCCGTCCCAGAATCCTTTTGTCCATCCCGAGATCACGGAGCAGCTTCACCTTTTGAAAAACAGCGAAAACGTCCTGTTTGACAGGAAATCCGCCAGGGCCGATTTCGGAAAGGTGGGCGACGCGTTTGACCGACAGGGCGAGGTGATCTCGGAGGTGGAGCATTCGCGGGTCAAGGTGAAAGGGTTGTTTTCCATGGGGCAGACCCTGGCTGCAACCGGTCACATTATAACCAGCGACGAAGCGCTCGGGCGGTACTATCCGCAGCGGTCTTCGAATATGATCAACTTCGGCCTGGTAACGCTCAGCGCGGGAGCGGACCCCGAGGAGGTGCGCCAACGCCTCTCGGCATTCCTGCCGCCGGATGTCCGCGTCATCACGCGCGAGGAATTTCGGAACGAAGAACAGAATTACTGGTTGACCCGGACGGCAATCGGTTTCATATGCATAGCCGGCATGGTCGTCGGCATGTTCGTGGGGGCGATCGTAGTCTATCAGATACTCTATACGGATGTGACGGACCATCTGCGGGAGTACGCCACGCTCAAGGCCCTCGGCATTACGGATTGGTTTCTGTTCCGCCTTATCATGACGGAAGCCTTGATCCTCCTGCTGACCAGCTTCTTTCCTTCCACGATGATTGCGTCCGTCATGTTCCATATAACCCGGGAAGGGGCCGGCATGCCGACGCGGTTGGCGCTCACGGAGCTTCTGATCGTATTTTGCATGGCCGCAGTCATGTGCGTCGTTTCCGGTTTCCTTGCGACCCGAAAACTCAAAACGGCCGATCCGGCGGATATCTTTTGACCATGGCCATAGAACCTTTCATCGCCATTCAGGACCTGTGTCACGCATTCGGCAGGGGAGAGCTGAGGAAGGATGTTCTCCAGGAGGTGAGCGTCAGTTTCTATCCGGGAGAAGTCGTCATCATCATGGGGCCGTCCGGTTCCGGCAAGACCACGCTCCTGACGCTCGCCGGAGCGCTCCGCACGGTTCAGCAGGGAAGCATCCGCGTTGACGGGACGGAACTCCGCAACGCAAAACCGGCCGTCGTAATGGCGGTCAGAAGACGGATCGGCTTCATCTTCCAAGCCCATAACCTGATCGCTTCCCTGACGGCCTGTGAAAACGTCCAGCTTGCCCTTACGGTCGACCCTGCGGAAACCGCCGCTTCATCCAGAAAGAAGGCCCTGCAGTATCTTGAAATGGTGGGCCTTGCCGAGCACAGCCGGAAGAAACCGGACGAGCTTTCGGGAGGGCAGAAGCAGCGGGTGGCCATAGCCCGCGCGCTCATCCGGCGTCCAGGCATAATCCTGGCGGACGAGCCGACGGCGGCGCTTGACCGGAAAACGGGCAGAGAGGTGGTGGATCTGCTCCAGACGCTGGCTCGCAAGGAAGGGGTCGCCATCCTGCTCGTGACGCATGACAACCGGATCCTCGACATAGCGGACCGCATTATCACTCTGGATGAAGGCCGCATCGAGGAGACGCACCGGGGGATGGAACGCCTCCGCGAGGCACTGACCGCCCTCACGACAATGTTGCCGAAATATACTTCCACACTGTCTGCGGAAACGGGGGAAGCGGAATCTCTTCAGACCCTCAGGCTTCGCTTCCGGGAAGCCAGGGAGCCTCTGTTGTCGAGCGCCGCGGAATTCGCCGCCCGGAAAATGAGCCCGTCTCTCATGGGCCAGGCGAGGAGCCTGCAGGATCAACTACACGACCTGGCCCTGTATGAAGAGGCCCTTGCTTCCCTGTTACTGCTCCTTTCCGCTCCTCCCTCGGAGGGGATGAGGAGCTTCGGGGACAGCTTCTTTCAGTCCCTGGAGTTCCTGGTAATCACCATGGCGGAAACCGCCGAATCTCCGGTCTACGACGGGATCGATTTGTTCCTGCAGCTTACGGAAGACCGCGAGAGCATGATGACGGGGCTTCGCGAAAAGTATTTCGATTCCGTGGGCGGGCTCGAAGAAGCAGAAAAGCGTTATCTCTTCGAGCTGACGGACCTGTTCACACGGACGATCTACCTGATGCACCAGTGCGCACTGTCGTGGCGGGTTTGGCAGCAGACCGAACCGATTGCTCCAGAGCCGTAAGGATCTCTCTTTCCATTCCGTCAAACAGCCTGCTGAAAATCGGACCGTTGCGGGAAGCGTTGCAGATGCCGATGCTCAAGGTCAGTGATCCCTCGAATCCGGTTACTCCGACGGTAAAAGCCGGCCCATACCCAATGGTTCCGACCTGATAGGCGTCCGTAACCTTGATCCCATCGAACTGAAGCTTTTCCGCTGCCATGTCACCCACATTGCTGAACTTCGGGGCCGGCCTGACAATACCCCTTGCCATGCCGGCAAGTTCCAACCGCGATATCTTGATCCGCAAGCAGAAGGGGAGATACTTCCAGCCGATCGACATGGGGAATACTCCCAAACCGATGAAGTCCGCCTTGTGGGCCAGCATTCGGTCTCTGACGCGCAGCAGGGTTTCAAGAAAACCGGCCCCCAGATGATAGCCGAGATTCACGGGAACATAGGCGCAAAGATTACAGAGCGCCTCTCCCTCACGTCCCGGAAGATAACGCCGCAAATTCGCAATGGTGCGGATGCGCATGGATTTTCTGGGCCGGGGAGCGAACTGCTCGTGCATCGCGCGGTAGAATGCGGTCAGCATCACATCGTTGAGCGTCGCTCCATGTGATCGAGCATAGCCTTCGCAACGCTTTGCGAGGTGTGCGGGAATCCTGCGCAAGACAAACGCTCGATCTTCCCTGCCACCATCTGTCAGCGGAAGACCCCAGGCCGGCCTTGGATGAGCGCTCATCGAGTCCTTCGGCACGCGGAATTTATCCAGGAGGTAGATGCTGCTTTGCTTGAGGTCTCGCAAAGTGCGCCTGAGAATTTTGGCTCTTTCAAGCAGAGTGAATTGCCGGCTTACCTGACGCAGGCTGCGTGTACCGGTAAGGTTTACGGCCGGTTCGAAATCCGGTTCCACATTCAACCTGTTGTAATTGGCGGCAAGAAGGCGAAGGAATTCGTTCCCCCCTGCCCCGTCCATGATCAGATGGCATATCTTGACGACAAGGATATCCCCGGCGTCCTCATGTTTTCGGAAAACACGCACCTGTACAAGCGGGTCTGCAAAGGGGTCCAGGGGAGCCGTGAGGAATGCGTCGACGGACTCCTCGGAGTCCGCCGTCCGTACCAGCCGGCAGGTTTCGGGATTATCCGGGTCCTCGCGGCTCTCCCACCAGGGGGCGATGGGATGATAGATCAACCGGCAGCCCAAAATGGGTTCCGCATCAAGACATAGCCGCAGGGCGCGCCTGAGCCGCATGAAATCAAGGCGGCCGTCAAAACTCAAAATCACATGTATCTGTTGGTCTTCCCGTGTTTCACGAATGTGGAACAACACGCCGTCCATGAATACGAAGGGATATCTCTTCCTTTGATACGGCAGCAAATTACCCACTTGTCCCATCCTTCACCTCGGCAACAAAAGCATCTTATACGCATTTGCATTCAAGAATACACCGAAGAACGCTTTTGAAAAGCGCGGGAAGCTGCGCCCCCCACACCCCCACGCCGCTACGCGGCTCATTTTGGTGCTACGGCTGCGGCCGTTGGCAAGCAGCCGCAGGCGCCGAGCGCTCGACCACGCGCGCTTGCGCGTGAGGTCGATACTTGCGGGGGTGCGGGGGAATCATTCCCCCGCTCTTTGGTGTCCTGATTGGAATCATTTCCCCAAATACTTGAAGGAGATTCCGAGCTTCCGCATCCGGCTTCTCAAAGTGTTCGAGTTGATGCCGAGAAGCCGGGCGGCCCCCGACGGGCCGCTGATCCTCCCGCTGCAAAGCTGCAGCGCCCGACGGATGTGGTGCTCCATGGCCTCGTCGAGGCTCATCATGTCCCGGTCCTGTTCGTGCGGATCGGCGAGATCGTCGGGTTTCCTGGCCGCTTCGAAATGCTCGAATGCCAGCGGCATGTTGCGTTCCTTGCCCCGTTTCTGGATGAGTTCCCGCTCTATCAGGTTCTCCAGTTCCCTCACGTTTCCGGGCCAGTGGTACGCCTTGAGACGCTCGATTCCCACCGCGGAAACCGGGGGCGGGGGATAGAGCTTGAGGTCTTTCGATTTTTTCTCGATGAAGTGAAGCACCATCGCCGGAATGTCTTCCTTCCGGTACCTGAGGGGGGGAATGGTGATCGGAAAAACGTTCAGTCGAAACCAGAGGTCCTCCCGGAATTCCCCCGACCGGACCATTTCATCCATGTCCCTGTGGGTCGCCGCAATGATGCGCACGTCCACGGGAATCGTCCGGGTTCCTCCGACCCGTTCAATCTCTTTGTGCTGCAGAACCCGAAGGAGCCTCACCTGCGCATGGGATGGCAGGTCCCCGATCTCATCGAGGAAAATACTTCCCTTGTCCGCCCGCTCGAAGCGCCCCCTCTTCTGGGAAATCGCCCCGGTGAACGCTCCTCTTTCGTGCCCGAAAAGCTCGCTGTCCACGAGATTATCCGGTATGGCCCCGCAGTTCACTTTGATAAAAGAGCCGGTTCTCCTCGGCGAGGTATAGTGTATTTCATTGGCTACGACCTCCTTGCCCACCCCCGTCTCTCCGAGCAGCATGACGGGACTGTTCAGCGGAGCCACCTGCCGGACCATCTCCATCGCGGATTTGAGCCCGTATTCCGCGCCTATGATCTTGTCGCCCGAAAAATGGCGCAACTCCCGGCTGAGCTCCCGGTTCTCGGCATCGACGATGTCTTTTAGCTTCACCACCTCCTCATAGCGCAGAGCGTTGGACATCGCGATGGAAAAAGGCTCCCGCAAAAGTGCAAGAAGATCCGCGTGCGCCTTGGTCAACGTCCCCCTCCCTTCGGCAATGGCGGCCAGAGTCCCCAGCCGCTTTCCCTCCACCGAAAGATTCATGACAAGGCCGCACTCATCCGCAATATCAACATGGGGCCGCACGATCTTGTGGACCGCGCTGTATTCTTTTGAATCAAAGATTCTGACATCGTTTGTTCCCGCGTTCGTCTGGAGTTCCTCGATGGCCTCCGGCGTCATGTGCGTCGGAGGGAGCGTCTCCCGGTGGCCGTGCTGGTCGACCATGGCAAGGCTTCTGAGGAACCCGGTGCTCGGCTCGAACAGCCCGAGGCTTACGTGCGAGACCGGCATGAACAGGCGGATGTATTGAAGGAAATTGAACAATGCCCTTTCGATATCGAGGCTGCTGCAAATGCGCAGCGTTGCCTGCCGGAAGAACTCGTTTTCGTCTAGTTTCATAAATCGTTCCTTTCAGGGAGTCCATCGCAGGAGCAAGTTATGATATTACACGAAAGCGTGATATTTCGTATAAAAAAAACGACATTTAACAACTGCCGAAAACTCGATTTGCTATCCATTTGAAATAACATCAGAAGCTCTTTTGGCACGAGTATGGCTTGGACGATGGCCGAGGCTGCGCGACTGCCCGTCCCTTTCGCCAACTCTGCTCACCGGTCGCCTGCACCCCGAAGAGCGTAGGTCATTCGCGCGGCCTCCTTGAAATTCCGATCGAGAGGGAGTGCGACAGCAGCAATGGTTTGGCTTGAAATGGTGAGCATTCGCATGTCCGGGTCAGCGGAGATGGACAAGGCGTTCGAAATATGCCGGCAATGTCTCGCATCCGTTGCGGGCGGGGAACTGCTCCGGGTGGTTGTGTACGGAAGCACTCGATATTCCACGGACATCACCATTCATTTCGAATGGAAGTCCAACCCCGGGCCGGAAGGCCGAAGCATCCTCGGCCGCGAGGTGAGCACGGCCTTGAGCGACCTGGGGCTGATAAATCATACGGGCTGGGTGGAGCTTGAAAAGTACGTTGCAGGCGCGGCTTGATCCAATCGTCCCATATGCTTGATAAGCTCTCGGAGAGGGGAAGATACGTTTCCGCTTTTTTCATTGTTTGAGGTACCGATGTGAACTGGCTGGAAATCATACGCGTCGAAGCTGCCGGACCGCAGGAACGGATCAGGGTTCTGGAGATTTGCGGAAAAATTCGCATTCACAAGAAACTTAGCCGCTTGGTGAACCTGAGGGTGTACGGTGGAAATTTCGACCGCGAGCTCAATATACACATCCAGTGGATTTCCCGATCGGAGCCCGAGGGCAAAAGCCCTCTCGGAAAAGCTCTGGCCCGCGCCATCGGCGACCTCGGGCTGGTTACCCACACCGTATGGGTTGAATGGAATGGAACAATGCCGGGTAAACCGGCCTGATTGCCAATCCCGCCGAGACTGATAATCCCCGAAAAGACTGTTAACAGATACGGGCATATCGGGTTATATTGGACGGCAATCAAACGTACGTTTATTTCAAACCGCTGTTGGGGTAATGAGGAGCAACAAATGTCCACAGGCTCGGAGAAACAGCCGGCCCAGGAACGGATTGTTGAAGCGGCCATGCGCCTTTTTTCGGAAAAGGGGCTCTGTGGTACATCGATGCGGGAGATTACAGAGGAGGCCGGAGTGAACCTGGCCTCGGTAAATTACCATTTCGGATCCAAGGAAGGACTGATCGCGGAAGTCTTCCTCCGTTATCTGGCGCCGATCAACAGAGCACGGCTCGCCAGGCTGGACGTTCTCGAAGCCGCGTCCTCAAGCCGCCCGCCGGGGCTGGAGCCGCTGCTTGAAGCCTTCATCCAACCTGCGGTGGTCCACGCCCTGGGGCCCGGAAAGGTCAATTACCCTCTTTTGCGCCTGGTGGGACGCTGCCTCAGCGAGCCTCTCACCTATGCCGAGAAGCACATCTATCCGCATTTTCTCCAGGTTGCTCAGAGGTTCAGGAACGCCATCGGCCGGGAGTTGCCCGATGTTCCCCCGGAGGAAATACACTGGAGGCTTTCGCTCGTAAACGGCGCTCTCCATTACGCCCTTCACGCATGGGGAACGGACAGCACCACCTTGCAGCCCGGCATGGCTCCGGACGCCGGGGTCATTGTGGATCGTCTGGTTGCGTTCGGGGCCGCGGGGCTGCGGCTGAGCAAGCCGGAGGCGGCCGGAAACGGCCGCAATATCGTCGCCGTCGGGGAGAAGACGGTCCACGGGAGGAACTGACCTGCGCGGGCCGGGGAGCCGCTGGGGCGCTCGGGCTTCGGCCTGCATGCGAAGGCGTGGGTGATCGAATCCAGGCGTTGCATCGCGGCGATAGACTTCCCCGGGACTCACGAGTATTATGCGACGCTTTTTGGAACAAGTTCATCGATGCACGGGTAACAATTCCCGATATTTTCACGACTAATGTTTGGAAGTACTTCAATGCGGAGAGAAGCTTCGGACACATGAGACTGATTTTGGAGCAAATTCATAAGTGCTCGGGTGACAAAACCCGATATTCTCACGACCGATCTTTGGGAGAGCTTTAATGCGACCGAACAATCTTGGACACGAACGAATCCATGGTCTTGCCACCCTTGCGTCGATAGCGTGCCTTCTGCTGCTCTCGGGCTGTGACGTTGGGCATAGTGGACAGCAAGCGGCTCCGGCTCGCGTCATCGAAGTAGCCACGGTCACCGTTCAACCCCGGCAAGTGGAGTTGAGCACGGAACTGCCCGGCCGGACCTCGGCCTACCTGGTTTCTGAAATACGGCCCCAGGTGAACGGCATAATTCAGAAGCGCCTGTTCAAGGAAGGTTCCGACGTCAAAGCGGGCCAGCTTCTCTACCAGATAGATCCCGCGCCCTTCCAGGTGGCCCATGATTCCGCGAAGGCATCTCTGGGCAAGGCGCAGGCCAATCTGACGCCTTTGCAGCTCCGGGCCAGGCGCTATTCGGAACTGCTGGCCGATAAGGCCGTCAGCCGCCAGGACTACGACGACGCCTCTGCGGCCGTCGAACAGGCCAAGGCCGAGGTCGAATACTGGAAAACCGCCGTCGAGGCAGCCCGGATCAATCTGGGTTACACCAAGGTCAGCGCTCCGATCCCCGGACGCATCGGCAGGTCCAGCGTGACGGACGGCGCACTTGTGACCGCGTATCAGGCTTCCTCGCTCGCAACCGTGCAGCAGCTTGACCCGATATACGTGGATGTCGCCCAGTCCTCGGCCGAACTCCTGCGGCTAAAGCGCAATTTCGAGACCGGGCTCTTGAGCACGGACGGCAAGAACGGCAAGCATGTACGCATACTCCTTGAGGACGGGACACCGTATCCCATGGAAGGCACGCTGCAGTTCCGGGAGGTCTCCGTGGACCCCGCGACAGGCTCCTTTACTCTTCGCATTGTGGTGCCCAACCCGCAAAGTCTGCTCCTGCCGGGCATGTTCGTTCGAGCCGTGGTGCAGGAGGGAATCGCGGAGCGGGCTATTCTGGTCCCGCAGCAGGGAGTGACCCGCAATACCAAGGGCGAGCCCGTGGCGCTGATCGTGGACGACAGCAATACGGTCCAGCAGCGCATCCTGACGCTTGACCGCGCCATGGGGGATCACTGGCGCGTCTCATCGGGCCTTGAGCCCGGCGACCGCCTGATCGTGGAAGGCATGTTGAACGTGCGGCCGGGCATGACCGTCAAGGCAGTCCCGCTTGATGGCGGCAATGCGGGTGAGCAGGCAGCAAAAACTGAAGCCCCGGCCGCAAAATCAAACTAACGGAGGACCGTGAATGTTATCGAATTTCTTTCTCGACCGTCCGGTCTTCGCGTGGGTTATCGCCATCATCATGATGCTCGCCGGCGGACTGGCCATCTACACTCTGCCCATATCCCAGTATCCTCCGATCGCGCCTCCGTCGATAGCGATTGACGCATTCTATCCGGGCGCTTCCGCCGAAACGGTCGAAAACAGCGTGGTCCAGATCATCGAGCAGAAGATGACGGGCTACGATAAGCTGCTCTACATGTCGGCCACGAGCGATTCTTCCGGCGCGGGAAGAATAGAACTGACCTTCGCGCCGGGAACCGATCCGGACCTTGCCTGGTCTCAAGTGCAGAACAAGCTTCAGCTTGCCATGGCCAGCCTCCCCGAAGTGGTGCAGCAACAGGGGGTGAAGGTCAGCAAGTCCACCCGCAACTACCTGATGATCGTGGGGCTGATCTCCGAAGACGGCAGCATGAACGGGAACGATCTGAGAGACTACGGCCAGTCAAGCATAGAGAAGGTGCTGGCGCGCGTTCCCGGCGTGGGCGAGGTCGAAAGCTTCGGCTCACAGTATGCCATGCGGGTTTGGCTCAATCCGGACAAGCTGACGGACTACCGCATGACGATCTCGGATGTGGTCACGCGCCTCAAGGCTTACAACGTGGAGGTTTCAGCGGGCCAGTTCGGCGGTCCGCCCGCCGTTGAAGGCCAGCGCCTCAACGCCTCCATCGTCGTCCAGAACCTGCTCCGCACTCCCGAAGAGTTCGCCGCCATCCCGCTTCGCATAAATCCGGACGGCTCCATCGTGCGAGTGCGCGATGTGGGCCGGACCGAACTGGGCACCGAACGCTATGAAACGGTTGCTCTTTTCAATGGGAAGCCCAACGCAGCCATGGCCATTCGGCAGGCGCCGGGAGCCAATGCGCTCAATACGGCCGATGCCGTCAAAGCCAAGATGACGGAGTTGTCCAGATACTTCCCCCCCGGCATGAAGGTCATCTATCCCTTCGAAACAACACCTTTTGTGAGGGTGGCCATAGACGAGGTGGTGAAGACCCTGTTCGAGGCCATTCTGCTCGTTTTCCTCGTAATGTATCTTTTCCTCGGGAATTGGCGGGCGACCCTGATCCCCTCCATGGCGGTACCCGTCGTAATCCTTGGCACCTTCGCGGTTCTGGGACTGCTCGGTTTCACGATCAACATGCTCACGATGTTCGCCATGGTCCTTGCGATCGGTCTTCTTGTCGATGATGCGATTGTCGTGGTCGAAAACGTCGAGCGCATTATGGCCGAGGAGGGATTGCCGCCAAGGGAGGCGACCCGCAAGTCGATGGGAGAAATCACCAGCGCCCTTATCGGAATCGGGCTGGTGCTCTCGGCGGTCTTCGGCCCCATGGCGTTTTTCGGCGGTTCTACAGGCGTTATCTATCGCCAGTTTTCCGTCACCGTAATTGCGTCGATGCTGCTGTCGGTTCTGGTCGCCCTGATCCTCACCCCGGTGCTCTGCGCGGGACTTCTCAAGCCGGTTGGCAAGGATCACGATGTGAGAAAACACAGCTTCGCCCTGTTCCGGCCTTTTTTCCGGTTGTTCGATAAAACGTTCAACTGGACGAGAGACCGCTACGAAGGCATGGTGGGAAAGATCCTGGCCCATAAGCTCCGCTACCTTTTTATTTACATCCTGCTGGTAGTCGCGCTGGGATACTTTTTCCAGCGGATGCCGACCGCCTACCTTCCCGACGAGGACCAGGGCTCGCTGTTCGCCCAGGCTACGCTTCCTACGGGTTCGACCATGGAACAGACGGACAAGATCCTCCAGGGCGTGCAAGACTATTTCCTGCAACAGGAGAAGGACTCGGTGGAGTCCTGCATGCTGATCTGCGGCAGGAGCTTTGCCGGAGCCGGCCAAAACTCGGGGATGGCGTTCATCAAGCTCAAGGACTGGAAGCTCCGGGACCGGCCCGACCAGAAAGCCAAGGCGATAGCCGGACGCGCGATGCGCACTTTCTCAACGATCAGGAATGCAAGGGTGTTTGTGTTTCCGCCCCCCGCAGTGGTCGAATTGGGCATGGGCAACGGGTTCGATTTTGAGCTGCAGGACAGGGGCGGGCTGGGACACGAAGCTCTGATGGCGGCACGCAACCAGCTGCTGGGCATGACCGCTCAGGAATCGCGGCTTACCCGCGTACGTCCCAATGGGCTGGAAGATGTTCCGGAATTCCGGATCGACGTCGACTGGGAAAAGAGCGGCACCCTTGGCGTACCCATCGGCACCATCCACAGCACCATCTCTGCGGCCTTCGGCAGTTCCTATGTGAACGACTTCATTCAGGGCGGACGCGTCAAGCGGGTGTACGTCCAGGCCGACGCGCCCCACCGCATGCTGCCGAGCGACCTCGAGAGGCTCTACGTGCGTAATGATTCAGGCAGCATGACGCCGTTCACCTCGTTTGCCTCCGGGCGCTGGACGTATGGGTCTCCAAGGCTGGAACGGTTCAACGCCTTTCCCGCCCTCAACATCTGGGGTGAGTGGCCCCAGGGGAGGAGTTCCGGCGAAGCCATGAAGGCAATGGAAGAAATCGTCGCCAAGTTGCCCCAAGGCATCGGTTACGACTGGACGGGCCTGTCATACCAGGAACGCATGGCAACCTCCCAGGCGCCGCTGCTCTACGCTTTTTCGCTGATCGTCATTTTCCTCTGCCTTGCAGCGCTCTATGAAAGCTGGACCGTCCCGATCTCCATCATGATGGCCCTGCCTCTCGGCGTCATAGGCGGCGTCCTTGCATCCACCCTGCGAGGCTTTCCGAATGACGTCTACTTTCAAATAGGCCTGCTCACAGTTGCGGGTCTCACTACAAAGAACGCAATTCTGATCGTCCAATTCGCCATGGCCAAGTATCACGAGGGAAAGGGCCTGATCGAAGCCACTCTGGAAGGCGCGCGGCTGAGACTTCGCCCGATCGTAATGACCTCGCTTGCTTTCGGCTTTGGCGTTCTTCCCCTTGCGATAGCCTCCGGCGCGGGCGCGGGCGCGCAGACGGCCATCGGCACGGGCGTCCTGGGTGGAATGGCGACAGCCACATTTCTGGCGATCTTCTTTATCCCTCTGTTTTTCGTATCCGTCGTGCAGCTTTTCGGGAGGAAGAAAACCGCAGCCGCAGACAGTCCCCGCACCATGAATCCAGTTGAAGGGTAGTAAAATGAAAAGGAAGCTGATCATACTCTTGATGAGCGCGGCAGTGATCCTGCCCGGCTGCACGATGATTCCGAAGTACACCCGGCCCGAAGCCCCGGTTCCGTCCTCCTGGCCGACCGGTGATGCCTACAAGAACACCTCCGAACAGGGCGCGCCTGCCCCGATCGACGTGCGATGGAGGGATTTCTTTCAGGATGAGCGGCTTCAGACAGTTATCGGAACGGCTTTGGAGAACAACCGCGACCTGCGGTTGGCTGCGTTGAATGTTGAAAAGACCCGTGCACTGTACCGCATCCAGCGCGCCGAAATCCTTCCGGTTATCGAGGGAACCGGCAAGAGGATTCACGAGCGCATACCGGCCGAGATTTCCGGCACCGATTACGCGGTGACCGCGGAACAATACAGCCTGAATCTTGGCTTTTCCTCCTGGGAGATCGACTTTTTCGGTCGAATCCGCAGCCTCACAAAAAGCGCCCTGGAGGACTACTTCGGCACGGAACAGGCCCGCCGGAGCGCCCAGATCCTGCTCATCGCCGAACTTGCGAACGCTTATCTGGCCCTTGCCGCAGATCGCGAGAACCTCAGCCTTGCCCAGTCCACGCTGGAGGCTCAGCAGGCCTCCTACAACCTCATCCGGCGGCGCCAGGAGGTCGGGCTCGTGCACGAACTGGACCTCCGGCAAAGCCAGACGCGAGTTGACTCGGCACGGGTGGATGTCGCCAAATACACGCAACTCGTAGCCCAGGACAAGAACGCTCTGGACCTCCTCGCGGGATCGCCTGTTCCGGACAACCTGCTGCCGGAGGCGCTGAGCGGCATCGCGGCTTTTCGGGCCGTTTCACCGGGTATGTCTTCCGAAGTGCTCCTGCAACGGCCCGATATCCTTCAGGCGGAACACGCGCTCAAGGCCGCCAACGCAAACATCGGCGCGGCCCGAGCCGCTTTGTTCCCCCGCATATCGCTTACCACATCCCTTGGGACTGCCAGCGGCGACTTGACCGGACTTTTCCAGTCCGGATCCATGGCATGGAATTATACGCCTCAGCTCGTGATGCCGATTTTCGATCCTCGTACATGGGCGGCCCTGGAGGCAGTCAAGGTGCAAAGGAAAATCGTCGTCGCCCAATACGAAAAGGTGATCCAGACGGCGTTCAGAGAAGTTGCGGACGCTCTTGCCAAAAAGGGAACACTTGACGATCAGGTGGAAGCGCAACAATCCCTGGTGGACGCCACGGCTGAAGCCTACCGGCTCTCCAAGGCCCGATATGAAAAAGGGACCGACATTTATCTGATCGTCCTCGATGCTCAGCGCTCGCTCTATTCCGCTCAGCAGGGTCTTATCTCCCTCCATCTCGCAAAAGTCTCCAATCAGGCACGACTCTACTCCGTGCTGGGCGGGGGAGGGGATGAAGCCAAAGCTCCCTAGCACGGGATGAGAGCCTGGGATTGCCGTTCTCTCGCCAAATCTTTCACCAAAAAACAAAAGGGCAGGCCATCAGGCCTGCCCTTGCCACAAACGACGGGTCAAACGCCTCGCATCATACAGCGATCTTGCGCCTCAGAGCGGCAAGACCGGCCAGACCCGACGCGAGAAACCATACTGCTCCGGGAATTGGAACCGCATTGGCGGATATGACCGTGGTGTTGTTACCGAAGCCACCCTTCAGCCAATAGACCAATGCCGTTGTCTCCGGCAGCCCGTAATTCGGGGGCAGAATCGTGGAAGAATTCGTCCCCTGAATCAAATCGTAGCTGACCCCATTCCATTTGAGTCTCAAGTCCAGGCCCAGCGATCCGCTCAGGTTTTTGAAATCCTCGCCTGAAGAGCCCGACGGCAGACTATACCAGGACCCGTAGTTGAAGGCGTTTCCATTTTGATCCTGATAGGTGCTGGTTGTGCCGTTGGTGAACTTCCACTCCAACTGTCCCTGATTGAGAGTAGCCAGGCTGAATGAGAGACTCACACTCGAGGTTCCCTCGATAACCAGATACTCTTCCCCGGGGGCACTGTACTGGTAGGAGTAGGTGACACTTGCGTTTGAAACCAGCGGGGTAAGCAGAACGAAACCCGCCAACACAACGAACATCAAGATCTTCCTCATTTTTTCACCTCCTTTCGGTTTGGAATGTTGTATGCAGCTACTCTTGGATGATTGGAAATAACGCTATTTCCAAATTCCAGCGCTGCCCAGACATGGATTTTCAACAACACTGCTTGTATTCAATTGGGACGATGCGTAATACCAATGAGCGTTCAAGCTTGATACCAAGCTTTCAGACCGTGGGGAGCCTGCTCCCCACACCGACGCGCATGCGCGTAAGGCCGAACCTGAGGCAGGCGGGGGAAATCGTTCTCCCCGCTCTTCAGTATGCGCCCTTGCCAAAGAGCAGCACCGGGAAGGTTTGCAGCATGATTTTGATGTCGAACAGCAGAGTCATATTGCTGATGTAATACAGATCGAGAATGATCATCTCCTCGAAAGTCACCGAACTTCTTCCGGCGGTCTGCCAAAGCCCGGTGCACCCCGGAGGAGCTTCCGCTCTTTTCTTGTGCCATTCCTTGTAGACTTCCCACTCGTATGCGAGCGAAGGACGCGGGCCCACCAGCGTCATATCGCCCTTGAGCACATTCACCAGTTGCGGGAATTCATCCAGACTGGTTTTCCTTATGAATTTGCCGAACCTGAAGACTCTGGGGTCGTCTGCGATCTTGAAGATCTGCTCTCCTTGCTGATTCAATTCGCCGCTGTTCAGTATGAATGTCCTGGCGAATTTTTTGTGCTTCGAGTCATCTCCATTCATGTGCATGGATCGGAACTTGTAGAATTCGAAGGGCTTGCCCTTTTTTCCGATTCTTTCCTGCCTGAAAATGACCGGTCCCTTTGACGACATCTTGATCCCGACAGCTATGAACAAGAACACCGGCGCGAGCAGCACGAGAGCTATCAGGCTTACCAGTACGTCAAAGAGCCTTTTCGCCGACCACGCGTAGTCATCCAGCGCATATTGCGAAAGCATTATGACCGGAACCCGATTGTAGAATTCGACCTTAAGCTTTTCGGTCACCACCTGCAGGAAATTCGAATGCAGTCTGACCACCTTTTTCGTGCGCAGGCACTCCTTCAGGATCGTGATAATCCGATCGTATTGGTTGAGGTCCAGCGCCAGGATCAGTTCGTCCACCCGTTTTTCCCCGACCACAGCCCCTATGTCTTCAAACCTGCCCAATACCTCAAGTTCATTGAGCACCCGGCAATCGGTCCTCTGCCCGTCATCGATGAAACCGACAAGCTTGAATTCCTTGTGGCGGTCGGCATCCAGACTGGCAGCGACCTTCATAGCGCACTCACCGCCACCGATTATCAGGATCTTTCTGGTCAGCAGACCTCTGCCATGCAGAAACGGCAGTACCCTCCCGCTCAGGAAGGCCCGGGCGCAAATCGACAGAGGCCAGCTCATAAGTATGAACCAGCAAAGAAGCTCTAACCCGAATTCCCGGAAATAGACGATATTGCACGCCATCTGCACAATCGCCAACACTGCCCCCGAGAATATGTACGCTTTTGATATGCTGATTCTATGCATTCGATTGTCATAGATTATATGGCGCTTGTAAGCGTTATTCTCCAGAAGGAATGTCACGGTCGCAGCCACGAATAAGGCATAGAGGGCAAGATGACTTATTCCGAAGAGTATCGCCGGCTTCGCCGGTAGCGGCACATTGTAGAACACTATGGAAAAGGAGACGAAAAACGCAAATGTTGCGATTGCCATATCGACACAGAGAAAGACCTTCTTGCACTTCGGCTGGTTTTTTAGCATTGGAGCTGCCTTCAAGCGGTCCCGTCGGCCGAGACCGTCGCGAATGCCCGCATGGGGGGGAGAAGCCGTTGGCAGATATAGGATTCAAGAGAGCGGGGGAATGATTCCCCCGCAATCCCCAAGTATCGGTGCCAGCGGCCGCAACCGCAGCGCCAAAATGAGCCGCGTAGCGGCGAGGGGGGCGCAGTTCCCCACGCTTTTCAGAAGCAATCAGCCCGCACTGTCGAGGTCTTGAGAAGCCCGTTCCCGGAATGAATGAGCCTTGCCGGATTGCCTGCAACGACGGCATTGGCGGGGACGTTTTTCGTGACGACAGCCCCGGCCCCCACAAGGGCTCCCGCCCCGATTTCGATCCCACACAGTATGGTGGCGTTGGAGCCGATCGAGGCGCCTCTTCTCACCACCGTCGGAATGCACCCCCAGTCTTCCGCCGTCTTGAGCGATCCGTCCGGATTCGCCGCGCGTGGATATCTGTCATTGATGAACATGACCCCGTGCCCGATCATCACTTCATCTTCGATCGTCACCCCTTCGCATATGAAAGTGTGACTCTGGATTTTGCAGTTTCGCCCGACAACGGCATTCTTCTGTACCTCGACGAAGGCCCCGATTCTTGTTCCTTCACCGATGGAACAGCCGTACAGGTTCACAAACCCGTAGAGTTTCACATCGGGGGCAAGCTTGACATCGGATGTGACTATTTGTGTCGGATCCATGACGGTTCCTCATGGTGAAAAAGGGATTGGTGGATAGACTCATGCCCGGGCATCGGCCGCCCCGAACGATACGATTCGAATAAACACGCGCCAGGGAACATATCGATCAGGCCGGCGTGAATCCGTTTTCAAGCACAGCATGCCGCATGCGCACGATCGTCCAGAGCATCTCTTAGACTCTCGCAAACGTATGCCACTTGTTCATGAGTTATGTGGGGAAACATCGGCAGAGAGAGAATCGACCGGGCCGCTTTTTCCGCTTCGGGAAAATCGCCCGCCTTCAAGCCCAGCCCGCGGTATGCCGCCTGGAGATGCAATGGGATCGGGTAATGAAGCCCCACCCCGATTTCCTTCGAAGAGAGCCGCCCCCGCACACTGTCGCGGTCGGGGAGCCGAACTACAAACAAGTGATATACATGACGGCTGCCTTCCGGTTCCATCGGGAGCACCACCCTGTCGTCAGTGCAGAGGAAGTCCTCATACCATTTTGCCGCCTTGCGCCGTCTTTCGTTCCATTCCTCGAGTTTTTTCAGCTTTACATCCAGGACGGCGCACTGCAGGGCATCGAGGCGTCCGTTCCATCCGTTCGGTGAAACGTGTATGTAGCGTTCGACCTGCCCGTGTTCGCGCCATATTCTCATTCGTTCCGCCTTGTGCTCGCTGTCGGTGACCACGGCCCCGCCTTCCCCCATGCCCCCGAGGTTCTTTCCCGGGTAGAAGCTGAACGCAGACGTTCCTCCAAAAGATCCGGCACGCCGCTCGACTCCTTCATGCATGCGTGAGGCGCCATGTGCCTGACACGCATCCTCGACCACCTCCAGATTATGACAAGCCCCAAGTTCGGCGATCGCATTCATGTCCGCCGGAAGACCATACAGATGGACAGGGAGCAGGGCTTTCACTCTTCGGCCCGTCCTGCGGTCGACGAGGTAGCCGCTGTTTCCGGTCCGGCAATCCTTTGCGAGGAATTCCGCCAGCTTTTCGGGACTCATGCAATAGGTGTCGCTATCGATATCCACAAAAGCCGGAATCGCACCGACCTGCGTTATTGCTTCAACGGTGGCAATGAAGGTGTTTGGAACCGTTACAACCGCATCGCCCTCGCCGACTCCCGCGGCCATGAGCGCCAGCTTGAGCGCATCGGTGCCGCTCGCGCAGGCCACGCAAAACTGCAGCCTTAGAAATTCCGCGAAGTTTCTTTCAAACCGGTCGACGAAAGGGCCGCCGATAAATGAGGAGTTGTCGATCACTTCAGTCAGAACGCTGTCTATTTCGCTGCGCAATTCGTCGTGCTGAGCACGCAAATCAACAAACGGAACCTTCATGTCCGTCTCTCCCTTTTCGGTTCATACCAATGAGCATTCAAGATGATACCAAGCTTTCAGACCGTGGGGAGCCTGCTCCCCACACCCCACACGCAGCCGTGCTGCTCATTTTGGCGCTTGCCTGACGCGCTTGCGCGTAAGGCTACGACAGAAATCCCGAGGGGGCGCGAGGGAAATCATTTCCCCCGCTCTTTTCCATGAGTTTTATCTTGAACGCAATTTCGTATCATTTATGAAGATGTGCCGCTCGGTCCATTTCCGGAAATCGCAGGTACTCAGGTAGACTTCGTTGTACCGGGCGGCAATGGAGGCCCAATCATGGTTTTCAGAGACGAATTCCTTGGCTTTGAGACCGCGCTCCATTGCGGCTTCCCCGTTTTCGAGAACATACCGAAGCGTATCCGATAAAGACTTTGCATCCGAGACCGCGAACGGAAACCCCAGCCCATTTGCCACGACTTCATTTTCGGGAATGGCGCTGTACACCGTGGGAACGCCAAACGACAGCCCTTCCAGAAGGGCCATCGACATGGCTTCGTATTCCGAGGGAAATACGAATATGCGGGCATGTCCGTAGAGCGCATACAACTCGTCCCCCGTGAGAAACCCGACAAATTTCACATTCGGAACCTGCCTGCCCCTGAGCGCCTGGAAATAGTCCGGGTCGGTACCGGCACCTCCGCCCGCGATTACCAGGGGAAGGTCCGTTCCAAGTATCCGGTAGGCGTCCAGAAGAGTGTGCAGCCCTTTGGTCCGCTCTATCCGGCCTGCCGAACAGAACAGATAATCTCCCGACTGCAGACCCCATTTGTCCAGCGGTCCCGCCTTCGGCGTCTTCCTCAGGGTGACTCCGTTTGGAATATAGAGAGTCTTGCGCCCGTATCTTTTCTCGTAGTATTCGGCCAGAGGTTTCGAAACCGAAGTAATTGCATCGGGCAAATGGACGAAAAACCGTTCCGCAAATTTCGACATGGACTTTGCGAAGCAGTTCCACTTATCCCTGAGATATGCCTGGCCATGCGATGTGGCTATCAGGCCGAACCTGGGCTGCGGAAGCCAGCCGAGCAGGCAGGCATCCGCATTGTGAATGTGCACGACGTCAAAGCGCTGCTTCCTTGATTCCAGCGCGGCATTCCACATATGTGAAATCATCTCGAACGACTTGGATGAAGCGCCGTCCACCGTTCGAATCCTCACGCCGCGGTAGTCGTCGCTTGCTTCGGTGTAGCTGCTGTAACCGTAAACCGTGACTTCATGTCCCAGGCTTGCGAGGTGGGGAACCAGCGAATCAACCACACTCTCAACCCCGTGCCGCCCAGGGACTCCCTTGATCCCCACGATTCCGACTCGCATCGGTTTCCCCCCCCGGTTCAGGCGCAAATCTGTCGCCCCTGCATAATCCTCATCTTGTTCATGAGAACCCACAGCAGGGGTCTTACGGGTCTCCTTCGCATAGCCGGCACCGCGGTCCCCGTCATCCAGCAGCCACGCCTGCATTCCCGCACATGCTTTCTGATCGACTCAGCTCTCTTGCAGTGCCAGATTTCGTCAAAACCATGCGTTTTCAGATCACCCATTACAAGAGGCATCGAGGACCCGTTGCAGGCCAGCACTCTGCCCCAGGGGTCCACGAAGAACGTATCGGTTCCGGCTCCGCATGCGATCGATCTCTGCTCGCCTCTCGCATGGTTCAGCAAGCCGGCATTGATGTAAGCCCTGAACCAGTCTTTGATCCTTCTGCTCATTCGCGCCCTCGGGGAGGTCAGCAACTGCCGCATGAAATCAACCATAGCGGTCTCGAATTCCGCCGGATTCGCGATCATATTGTCTTCCTTGTGAAAATAGAACGAATTGTGCACCACGGCATTGGCAAGTTCGACATCCATGAGGGCTGCCAGATGATAGAGATCCATCAAGTCGGCGCAGTTTTCGCCTGAGATTGTCATCGCGAACCCGATGTCGCGAACACCCATTTGTTTCAGGCGCAGCAGCAACCGCAACGCCCTGCCGAACCCGTCCTGGAGTCCCCGCAACCTGTTGTTGCGGTACGGGAGGCCCTCCACGCTGACTCGGATGCATATCCCCGGGTAATCCCCGGCAATGTCCAGCACCTTGTCATAGAAAAAACCGTTTGTGCTGACTTCCAGGCGGTTCGTCTTCCTGTCCAGAATCCGGACAATCTCCCGTATGTCTTCGCGCAGCATGGGTTCCCCACCCGTGATATTCAGACGCTGCATTCCGGCGGGGAGTTTCTCGAGGATGGCGGGCTCAAACTCTTCCGCGGGTTCCGTGGGGTATTTCCACGTGTGGCACATACCGCACCTTGCATTGCACCTGTATGTCGTAATTACGGCACATTCCATATTTGCGCCCTCCGGCGGTACATACTGATACGAAATTGCGTCCAAAATAGAACTAACGGAAAAGAGCGGGGGAAATGATTTCCCCCGTGCCCCCTCAGGTTCGCCTTGCGCGAGCGCGCATCAGGCCGAGCACTCGGCGCATGGGGCGCAGCGTGTGCGGCCAAGTTATCGAACGGAGAGAAGCTGTTTGTATATTTTTATGAGGTTTTCCAAGTAGGTATCCGGGGAGTTTACCTTTTCGACCTTCTCCCGGGCTGCCATTCCCATGCGAATGAGCGTTTGTTCCGGCTGGCTGGAAAGAAGTTTTATTTTCTCCGCAAGATCATCGGCCGATGCCGGATCGACGAGGTAGCCGGTGACCCCGTCCTCCACCTGTTCCGGAATCCCCCCGATCCGGGAAGCAATCACAGGCTTTCCGAAGGCCATCGCCTCAAGAACCGAAAAGGGATAGTTTTCGTACCACTCCGAGGGCACAACGACTGCCATGGCATTTCGCATGGTTGCCAGCAACTGCTCGCCCTCGACAAATCCCAGCATTTCCACATTGTTGAGTCGCGTCGTCGAAATAGTCGACCGCAGTTCCCGGTCCATACCGCCGGTGCCTGCGATCTTCAATCTCAGGTGCGGCCTTTCCGCCCCGATCCGGGTAAAGGCTCTAATCAGGGTGCCAAGCCCTTTGGAAGTTTCGAGCCTTCCCAGGAAAAGGATATAGTCGCCGTAGCTGTATTGCGGAGTGAATTCGCCCAGTTCCAGAAAATTGGGCAGATGCGCGACTCTATCCTGCGCATAGCCGTATTCTATAAACTTCTTTCTGAGGAAAGCACTGGGAGCAATGTAGACTCCGATATGCCTGTCATATTTCAACAGCGAGTTTACCTTCGTTTCCAGGTAAGTCGCAGCGGATGCGGCCAGCGATCCCCGCTTGCACCTGTTGACAATCACCTGGGAGTAATTCCCGCCTCTGCAGCGTTCGCAGATGCCCTTGCCGTCGTGGAATGTGGTATTGGGGCAGATCTCCTTATAGTCGTGCAAAGTCCAGGCTATGGGGATGGTGCGTTTGGCGATTTCGAAGATCACCGAGGTGGTAATGTGATGCCTGATCGAGTGAATGTGAACGATGTCCGGCTTCTTTTCATCGAGCAGGCGGGAAATCTTCGCGCGGGCTTCAGAAGAGTATATCGATTTCCACAGCACTTTTGCGGCTCCAAGATACCTTCGCCCGCCTAGGAGTTGCGCGTAATCGATCTCGTCGATAAAGTGGGCTTCCGATTCGCAGGGCACGTTCCTGCCGCCCTTCATGGCAAAATGGGAGACACTCCACCCGCTTGACTTCAGTAGTCTAGCGAGGCCGAAAACGTGCCGACTGTCACCGCCTCTCATATAGTGGAAGGTGTTTACAAGCAGGACTCGCATTTGCAGCCTTTGGAAGTACGAGAACCGATGATGGAATAGCTCGATTTTGGAATGGCAACGATGGGAAAAACCGCCCGGCCAGGAAACGACTATCGCAGGATCCGGGAGAGCTTCGCTCCGTGGCAGGACGCTCGCTTTGAGGCTTCAGCCATGATCGTCGAAAGCACCTGTTTCACGTCTTTGCGGCGGTTCCACAACGCGTCCGCCCGGGCAATAATCGTCTCCGCGGCAAGCCTTTCCACCGGGTAGGTCAGGTCCAGGTCACCGCCCAGTTCCCGGATCACACCATGGCAGCGGATGTCGTCTTCGTAGGCAAGGAGCATCACGGGCACCCCCATGGAAGCCGAATCGATTGCGAAGTGGAGACGACTTCCCATGGATACGGCCAGCTTGCCGCACAACCCTTTGATCTCTCTGGGGCTGTAGTCTCCCCTGATGTTCATCGTGTAGTCCTTGTTCCATACGTGCGATAGGATCCTGTCCGCGATGATCCGGTCGTCCAGGTTGGCTGTCGGGCCTATCGAATGGGGTATAAAGACGACCCTTGCTCCATATTCCTCGATCATGTGGTCTACGAGGTTTGCCAAATATTCACATGCCCTTTCGATTCGATCTTCATCTTCGGCCAACCATGGCAGAGCACGCCTCAGGACGCGGCGGCTGAAAGCCATTCCGACCAGCGGCCTGTCATCGGGAATTCTCTCCCGCTCCATTATGCTAGAGACCCTGCCGGGGGAAGCCGGCCTCATCAGCAGCGCGAGATCGGGGTAGACATACGGTTCGACGCCACTATAGCCGGTGGTCCGAAGCGCATTCAGGGACAGGGTCTCCCGAAAGGTCACCAGATCGGCCTTCTTCAAAGAAAAACTGGTTATTGCCTCCATGATGCGTTTGCCGGCGCGCATCATCCCGGGTCTTGCCGGGAGCATGGTTGCACCGTACACAGCGGTCTTGACGCCCAGAATTCTCAGGAACAGGATCAAAGGCCCATGGTACAGGGGAGCCCAACTGGAATCATGCCCCAGGATGACAACATCACTATCGAGGTAAGCCGACCAGATCGGATGAGAAAAGACCTTGAGGACCCTTCTTCCCAATATCAGCCACAGCATCGTGAAGGCGGCCTGCAGCAGGAGGAACCTGGCATACTCCAGGGCTCTCCTATGCGCGGTCCCGGTACCGTGTACCATATGTCCCGGGACGATCCCGCGCACATCGATGATTTCCGCATCCTCTCCGTAGCACTGAGCGTCCGCATCGGGATTGGTGGACATGAGCCGGACCTTGAGGTCGTGGAGGTGGCCCATGGACGCGACGATCCCAAAGAATAGAGCGCCCTCTCCCTTGTTGAAACTGGGAACGTCCTCTGCGATCAGGACTCTGGCCATAAATTCACCTTCCTCCTATTTCTCAACCTTCACGGCGGACCTGTATCTCCATGTCCCCAGAGAGGTTCCTATGTACACAGCGCCGTCTTTCGGATCCACGCCAAGCCCCCATACCGTGAGATAGGGCTTGAGATTGTCCGTGATGCTCTCCCAGTGCTGCCCTCTGTCCCGGGATCGGAAGACACCATTGCCCTGTCCGTATCCCAGGGAGGCCCTGCCGGCGTAAACCAGATGGGGGCGGTTCGGGTCCACGGCGATGCAGTAAACCTGGCATCGGCCGAAATAATCACGCTCCAGGCCGCTCTTAAAATCCGTGATCGACCAGTTGTTACCGTCCTGGATGCAGGCGCCGGAATCCGAAGCCAAATAAAGAAGATCCTGCCTGTCCGGCGATACGACCATCTGTCTCACACTGCTCACGGGAGCGGGCTTGAAAGGCGAACTCCAGGTGGAACCCTGGTCGGTGGACTTCAGAATCCTGAACCCCCCACCGTCCTTTGAATAGGAATACACGACGTTTCCGTTCCCAGGCCACACCGCGAACACCTCGTTTCCGAGAGTCTCCCAGGTCTTTCCGCGATCCCGGCTCCTGTAGCGCCCGGCGTAGACCACCTGTTCGTCTTGCGGGTGGAACTCGATCACCCCATTGACCCGTTTGTCCGAGAAATATTCCCAGGATTTGCCGAGGTCCTGACTGACAACCAGGGCTCTGTCACGATAGCTGCCCCTGTCGGCAACAACGGTATTTCCGCTCACGGCTCCCTGCTCGGATGATTTCAGCCTAAAGACTCTTGCCGCCTGAAGTTCCCGGAATGTTTCCCCCTTGTCATCAGTAAGCCAGAAACCGAAATCGGTGAGGAAGAAGACCATCCTGTCGGGCTTGTCCTTAGGGAAGACGAACTTCTTGGCTCGCCCGCCGGTGTATCCCGCGTTTGAGCCCGCCCATGTCCGGCCCCCGTCTTTTGTCGCAATTACCCGATCAAAGCCGGCCGTTTCCATAATTGCCCGGAGGGGATCGCGCGGATGCGCGGCGATCGGACTCGCAAACCAGTGGGCATCGCTAAGGGACAAAGAGCCGATGTCCGTTTCCGAAGCCGCCTGCCAGCTGTGCCCGCCGTTCTCGCTGAAAAAGGGTTTCAGGTTGGTCAGATGAGCCTTGGCATAGAGGCGTTTTGCGTCGACGGGGCTGCTTACAACATTCGTGATGTTCGCGCCCCACGGCAAGCCGCTGCTGCTGATCGTAAAGCTCATTCCCCCGTCATCGGACCTGTACATGCCACCGGTGCCACAGGCGGCAAGAATCACGGCCGGATTTTGCCTGCTGATGGCGATAACGTGAGGTGAATCCGGTAGGCCGGCCCCAATCCGCTTGACGTCATCCATCCCATACCGGAACAGCCCTCCATCGGTCAGGATGAAGAAATGACCGGGGCGGCCCGGATCTTCTTTTACATCCCGTATTCCTTGGGACTCAAAGCCGACACCGCTCCAGGTCTCCCCGCTGTCGACGGACCGCAGCAGCCCCGCATCCGAGGTCCCGGCAAGTACCGTCATTGTCCGACCCTCTTTCGAAGACCTGGAATCGAAGGCTAAAAGAATCCCAAAACCCAGCCGCCGATAAAACTGAACTCTTTTGATCAGCCGCCAGGACGTTCCGCCGTCGACCGACTTGTAGATTCCGCGGAGTCCGTTCGGGTATCTCTTCGCGCGTTCGAGATCGTACCCGTCGAATCCCGCCACGAAGACTATGTCCGGGTTGACCGGATCGACAACCACCGAGCAGGCCCCGTCGGAAGGGAAACCTTCGCTTTTCAGGTGCGTCCAGCTTGCGCCGCCGTCTATGGATTTCCAGACCTGCGACTGGTCCACTCCCATGTAGACGATGTCAGGATTGCTCGGAGCATAGGCAATCGCCATCGCGTACTGCATTCCCTCCCCGCCGGGCACGCCCGCCTTCTTCTGCGCTTCCGAACGCAGGGGAACCGATTCCCACGCCGCATGGCAGGGAGCCGAAAAGAAGAGCAGAAGCGCCAAAACAAAGGTCAGTGAGCAGAAATTCGAAACGCGCATCAAGCTACCTTTCGACTCAATGGATCATTCCGGTCCTGTGGGGTGCATCTCAATCGGCATAGGTGATCGTGGAGATGAAAAAACCGCGAAAATCCTTCACATCAAATGCTGGAGTGAGATCACGCCGTATCAGGCATCGGCCGGGAGGCAGTTCAGGGGACGCTCGGCTGCGGTTTTTCTTTCAGTGCCGGCCGGAAGAGGGAGCCCCGTTTGCGCGGCCTCGATTTCTCCCAGCGCCTTTGCAGCAGCAAAGAAAGTCAGGGCCAACGGAAACAGAACTTGGCTGAATACAATATTTTGCACCGTGGAAATGGTGATGAAATAGCAAATCGCGGCAAATGCGGGAAAACTCACGTAGGTGCTCTGCTTTCTGCCCGTTCCGGCATAGAGGAACAGCGCCAATAGGACGAGAAAGCAAGCATATGCCAACGTGGCAAATACGCCGGCTTCAAAGGCCAGGCGCAGGAAATCGTTATGCGGGAACAGCTCGGTCTGCCATTTCCGTTTTGTGACAATCCCCACAGTATCCAGTCCATGCCCAATCAGAGGCCGCTTTGCTATCATCGAGAGAGTGTCGGACCCACCGCGCAGCCTTCCCTCAAACGTATTCTGAGAGTACCCCGCGGGACCTTCCTTATTGAGTTCCTCAAATCGCGAGAGCATCAGAGATCCGAAACAAATGGCCAGGAGAAGACCGGTTGCAAAAAAAACCTTTAAATTGATGCTCTTCCGGTGAACAACGGCGGAAACGGACAACCCCCAGGCCAAAGCAATCCACGTTCCCCGGTTGAGCGAGAGGACAAGGGACAGAGTCTGTGCGCATAGCATCCCGATCATGATGAACTTCGACCGGGTTTTTTCGGCGTGCATCAGGAGAATAAGGGTTGCGAGAATGCAAAAACACAGGAAAATCCCATATTCATTATACTCCCCAAGGACACTGTCAATTCTCCTTCCCGCGTAAAATGCTCCCTTCCAGGCATGGCCAGTCGCCGTAATGAATTGATAGAAGCCATATAAAATGGGCACGACCGAGGAAATCATTATCGCCTTGAAAACCTTTATCGCATCCGGTTTACTCGAGATACTCACATAGACGATGATGAAGATGCTTGCCGCCGTAAGCAGCTTCAAAAGACCTCCAATGGAGGAAAGCAGATCAACGCTTTGCAGAAAAGACGGGATGGTCGTGGATATGAAAATCATCAGGCCAATGATGATGGGAGAAAACAATCTGCCCGCACCGGCTTTGAAGAAGACAAAGAATATACCCGATAGCAGTGCAATGGATAACGGCGTTGCAATCGGTATCCCGTTTGCTAGGGTGATATGGTAGTTTGAAAGCGGTTGAATGAGTGGCCTAACAATGACGTAAACCGACACAGCACTCAGCGGCCATGTCCAGAGAACCGTTATTGCGCCTGAAACGGAAAAGATCAAGAAGGCCATGAGCAGATGCATGTAAGTAATCCGTACAGATTTGGTCAGAGATAGGATGCCGGGAAAAGATATGTGTTGCATGAAGCAGGCAGAGCGATCTGGAGGATATTTCTCCCGGAGTCCATCACGGGAGCCCAAATTTCACCCTATGCGCTACCAGCCGTTGCTCTGACCGCAGCTGCCGCAAACTGGTTGCGGTGAACCAGGCATTGGTAGAGGGTCAGGATCGAGACCAGGGAATTGATGCAGTGCGCTATTGAAAATGCCATCCCTCCGCCCGCGATGCCGTATGCGGGCACCAGCCAGTACAAGAGTGAGACAATCATTCCCAGTTTGAACGTTTCCAGATAGAACCTGGTTCGAGACCTGTCTATGGCATAGAATAGATACTGCAAAGGAAGGTACAGGGCCTGGAACACCCAGCCGGCAGTAAGCAATCGAACGATAAAGGATGCTCTGCCGTACGACGGGCCATAAATAAATTCGATCAGAGCCGGTGCGAATAGGAAAACGAGCATCAAACAAACAATCAGGAAGCAAACCGGGATGTAAATGGCCCTGAAATAAATCTTCAAATCTTCGATTGACTGAACCGCCTTCATTGATTTGGGGAGGAAAACACCGCTGATCGAACCACACACCAGGCTATAGAACATGGTGATTTGCACCGCGGCTGAATAAATCCCAACCTGTTCGTAGTCGCAATATGCCGCTATGAAAAGCAGGTCCATCCTCTCGAAGATGAAGTATAAGACGGTGATGCCGAATACCCATTTGCCAAAGCCGATTGCGTGTGAGATGATACTAATTTCAATCCGCAACGTGCATTGTATTCTTCTGAAGACCTGATACAGGCTGGATATCCCCAGCAAGACGGCGGCTGCCGTTATCATCGCTATCAAAGATACGAGGTCTGCAGAGGACAACAGGTAGTAAAGACTGAGAATAATCAGGGATACCGTCAGTGTATACGCCAGATAAAGGACCGAATATTTTCCGAAACTCTCGCGTTCCTGGTATATGCTGGACAACGTCATGAGGAAAGCGATGAAAACCCCTGAAATGATGCCAGCATAACAAATGGTCAAGATTTCAGGCTTTTTTATAAAAACACATGCGACCATGTATGCCAGAGGATATCCAAGAACAACGCACAGAGCGCCATAGATGATTTTCAAGAGAATTGCCGCTCTGAGTTGCTGCTCTTTCTCAAGGTTCGAATTGGATACACGGGCATATCGGACAAAAGTAATATCGAAGCATGTGGCAAACTGCCATGTCAAGATTATGAAAGTATTGAATAAAGTGAATTTGCCAAAATCAGCCACGCCGAGCAGACGCGCGATTAGGAGCGCGTTTAGGAACGACAGCCCCTTTGATGTCGAAGACCCCAGGAACACCTTCAGGTAATCCGTGTATATCTTAGGATATTTCCTCATCCGGAAATTCTCATCGCTTTCCAATTCCACTTTACGGGCCGGTATTGCGGTTTCCAAAGCATCCGAGCCGTCATCAGGAGCCGTTGCCATCCTCTTTTGTGCTCTGACGTTGTGAGAGAAGGTAATTGTTCAGGCTGTATCCGACTCGGTCTATGCCAAGCTTTTTCCGTATCCTCTTGCGATGGCTTCTGACTGTCCCGGGGGCTATGGAAAGGTGATTCGCAATTTCCTCTGTGCTGAAGCCGTTTCGAATGAGAGAGGCAACCCTCAATTCAGAGGTGGAGAGAAGTGCGGTAAGCTTTGGGTCAGTGATGAAATCAGAAGCAAGATCGTTGATATACGATTCGATCTGATCCAATTGGCCCGTGTATGGCTCGATTCCCCTGGCTCGGCGGAGTTTCTCGAGGGCCGGCAGCATCATGGATTTCAGCTTAAGGGCAATTCGCATCTCCACCTGCTCGCGCCCCTTTTGAAGTCCCTCAGCCAGAATCGAAAGAGCCGACTCAGCGGCATCGATTCTCTTTGCCAAAGCTGCCCTGCTCCTTTGTTGGTTCTCTATTTCCTCTTGCGCCGTCAACAGCAGGTGTTTCAAATCTTCGATACTGCGTTCCTTTTCGATAAAGATCAGGGCCCGCCTGACCCTAAAGCGCAGCTCCCTTTGGTTGACTGGTTTTTCTACAATATCAAAGACCTCGATATCCCGCACATCGTCAACCAGGTCGAACTGATCCTCCTTTATCAAGGCTATCAGCTTTGCCTTCTTTAAAGCGGCGATGTTGATGACATTTGGCTCTTCCGATTTAAGAAATGAGAAATCGGCAAAAACAACATCAAACGGTTCACCACCATCTCCAAACCATTCAATCTCGATCCCCATATGTGCAAGGCATGAGGAAAGAACGTCGGCCGTGTATTCATCCACGCCAACCATCATTGCTTTCGTGAAATTGGCCTTCATGCATAGTTTCCAAATGGGATCTGTTGTGCCGGCCGGATGTGGAGCCCTGGATTTCTCGCTAATAAAGAACGCTTTTGAAAAGCGTGGGGAGCTTGCTCCCCACACCCCACACGCAGCTGCGCTGCTCATTTCGGCGCTTGCGGCGGGCCCGTTGGAGGCGGGAGAAATCGCTGTCCCCGCTCTTTCCCATTAGTTCCAGCTTGAGCCTATTCAGGCCAGGTGCAACCAAGGCTTCAATA
>JAJFVB010000028.1 GCA_021372055.1 Desulfobacteraceae bacterium
CACCTACCATGACGGCGGGTTCGTCGGGTGGCCTCGCTATCACACCGGAGGGCTTGCCTCCGATGAAGTGGCCGCAGTTCTTCAGACCGGCGAATACGTTGCGTCCCGTGCGGAAGTCTCCGCCGCCCTCACTTCGCCGAAGGTCACAAACCACTACCATGTGACTGTCACCCCGCCCTCCGATGGATCGAGCTACGACAGGAAATCCGCCGAAGCCTGGGGCCGGACTGTAGCCTCGACTCTCAAGGCCGAAATCATAGCCACAATCGACGATCAGATGCGACCTGGGGGAAGGTTCAATAGGGGAGTAAAAGTCTGATGGATGCCCTTCCTGGCATTGCAATGAGCATGGAATCCGGGGGTCTCAGCGAAGAGGCCCGCGTGATCGAAAACAGCTTCGGAGACGGATACCGGCAAAGAGCCGGGGACGGCGTAAACCCGATCGGTTCCACCTTCGAGGCGAAGTGGGACAACATCACTTCGTCTCAAGCCGATACGCTCATCGCCTTTTTCCGGGCAAGAGGCGGGCATGAGGCTTTCACCTTCACCCCGCCAAACGAAACCGGAACGTGGGCCTGGACATGCAAGACCTGGAACCGCCCACCGGATAACGCCGGATATGCCTCCGTGTCCGCAACTTTTAGACGGGAGTTCGACCTGTCATGATCTCATCGGATTCTCAAAAGCTCGACGTGGGTCAGTACATCGAACTCTTCCAGTTCGATACCCGAATCCTTGGGGGAGACGTTTACTACTTCACCAAGACGATCTATTCCGACAGGGCCGTGAAGTGGCGGGATATAAATACTCCGCCAGGAATCACGGAATACACCCCGATCGATCTCCAGATCGAAGGGTTTGAGACAAACGGCGAAGGCTCCCTTCCTCGCCCCAAGGTCACGGTGTCAAACGTCAACCGGGCAATGGGTGCTGCCGCTATTGCATGGAATGATCTTCTGCGCGCTACCATCTACAGGTATCGCACTCTTAAAAAATACCTCGCCGGAGAGGCAAACGAGGATCTTAGCGCCCATTGGCCTGTCGATATTTACCGCATGGAGCGCAAGACCGACCAGAATAAGTTCTATCTCGCATGGGAACTCAAGTGCCTGCTTGACTGCGAAGGCCAGAAGCTCCCACGCCGCCAGGTTTTGAGAAACGCCTGCCGGCACGTCTACAGAACCTATATTTCGTCCACCGGGACCTTCGACTACACGGAAGCGACCTGCCCCTACGCCGGAACGGCTTATTACAACGCTCTCGGCAACTCCGTCACGGTCGATAAGGACAGGTGCGGCAAGAGGGTATCCGATTGCCGCCTGCGGTTTACCGGAACGCAAGGCTTGCCCACAACCGCTTTCCCCGGACTTGCAAAGGTGAGTGCCTGATGTTTTCGATAGATGCAATCACAGAGGCGCGTGAACACGCCGCGCGGGAATACCCGGCAAAAGAGTCCTGCGGGCTCATCTTCGATGGCCGCTACATTCCTCTGGAAAACCTTGCTGTGAACCCGTCTGAGGATTTTAAGATTTCCCCGGAGGTCTATCTTTCCTACTGCGAGCTGGGCACGGTCGAAGCCGTTATGCACTCGCACCCGAACGGCCCTCAATGCCCCACGAAACTGGATATGATCGGGCAGGAAGCCTGCAACGTCCCCTGGGGAATCGTGCCAATTCTTTTCGGCTCGACTTTGTATCCCTTCTTTTGGGGCGACCAGTTACCTATTGCTCCACTCGTGGGCCGACAGTTTCGCATGGGGGTCTTTGACTGCTACGGTCTTGTACGCGACTGGTACAGGCAGGAAAGGAGTACAACGCTTCCTCTCTTTCCCCGCGATCCGGACTGGTGGACAAATGGCGAGGACATGATTGCGGATAATTTCCGAACGGCTGGCTTTGTCGAAGTCCCCGAAGTAGCCAAAGTCGGGGACGTGGTTGTGGGAAAGATCCTCGCACGGGTCGAAAACCACTGCGCGGTCTATATCGGTGACGGCCTGATCCTGCATCACCTTGCGGGCAGGCTCTCCCGGAGGGAAGCACTCGGCCCCTGGATGCGTTACAAAACAAGAGTTTTCAGACACGAGAACCTGTTATGATCGACGTATATCTGCACGGATACCTTGGCAAAAAGTACGGGAAAAAGCACCGGCTGAACGTATCGAGTCCCGCCGAAGCCTGCCGCGCCCTCCAGGCGAACTATAATACCTTCTTCGCCGCAATCAGGCCCGGGGTTTTCAAAATCATTCGGGGCGAGAGAAAGACGGGCGAAGTGATTCCGCTCGAACTGCTCAACATGCAATCCGACCGGCCTATCCATTTCGTTCCCATCCCGCGCGGCAGCAAGAACTCCAAGGCGATAATTTCCGCCGTGATCGGGATCGCCCTTATCGGCGTATCCATCGCCACGATGAACCCGGAACTCGCCTTTGCCGTGGGCATGAAGGAAACCGCTATCACGCTCCCGGTGATTGGCGCCATTTCCCATGCGCAGATAGCCCTGTTCGGGGGAATGCTCGCACTCGGCGGGATCTCGCAACTTCTCAGCCCGGTAACGAGTGTTTCGGACTATTCCTCGCAGGAAGAAAAGCAAATCTCGTTCCTGTTTAACGGCCCGGTAAACCGGTCGGCGCAGGGTGGAGCCATCCCGCTTATCTACGGAAGAATGCGCGTGGGCGCAACCCTTGTCTCCGGAGGAATCCATGTGGGCGGCGGCGCGGCTTCCATTACCGAAGATCAGGCGGCAACGATCACGACAACGTGCGGAGTGGGCGCTTCGACCAACCCCGCGGGCGTTGTCACTGTCGAAAAGGGGACCTCTCTTACCGTGCGGATTCATTTCACCGGTCACATGAACCTTATATCCGACGTTCTGGTGGACAACGTTTCGCAGGGAGCAATTTCCTCTTATACGTTTTCGAATATCACGGCGGATCACACGCTTGAAGTCGTTACGCAGACAAATTCGATATGGACTGCGTAAGGAGGATGCCGATGCTTGAAATCAAAGGCTCGGGTGGAAGCAGCAAGGGCAGTGGCGGCTCGACCTATTCGGCCAAGGAAGAACCAAACAACCTCGAGTGTGAATCCATTGCCCGGATCACCGACCTGATCGGGGAAGGCGAAATCGGCGGGCTGGTGAATGGGGGCCAGTCGATTTTCTTCGACGATACCTCCCTGATGAATGCAGACGGGTCGTATAACTTCAAGGGGGCGCGCTATTGGGAGCGTGTCGGCCTTCCCGACCAGGACCCTTTGCCTTTTGATGAAATCGAGAGCGAGGCTTCCGTAGGTGTTGTCGTAACAGCAGCAAGCGGCGGAGTCGTGAGAACGATCGATTCCGGCGACGTGGACGCGGTTCGCATAAGCCTTAGTCTCAACGCCCTTCTCCAACAGCACACGGATGACGGGGATGTGGTCGGGACAACCGTCAATCTCGCAATCGACGTTCAGCCCTCCGGGGGATCGTGGATTGTCGCAACACTTGTCGAGATAAAGGGCAAGACCAACGACGCCTATATGCGTTCGGTCACGATCGATCGCTGGAAGGAGCGTTTCGGAGAAGGCCCCTGGAACGTGCGGGTTCGCCGCATTACCGAGGATGCGGAAACGCTCAACATAAGCGATGAGGTCTCGTGGTTTTCCTACGCCACGCTGCTCTATGCCCGGTTCATCATGCCCAACTGCGCGGCGGTGGGCCTTGAGATCGAGGCCAAGCAATTCGGGTCGAGCATCCCGACGAGATCCTACGAGGTCTACGGGAAGTGCGATATGAAGATCCCGTCGAACTACGATCCGCATACCCGGCAATACACGGGTGTATGGGACGGGACCTGGCAGATCGCGTGGACGGATAACCCCGCGTGGGTCTACTACGACCTGGCAACGAACGAACGCTACGGGCTCGGGCAGTGGATAAAAGAGGCCAATATCGACAAGTGGGCTCTCTACGAAGTCGCAAAGTATTGTGATGAGCCTGTCCCGGACGGCTACGGGAACTATGAGCCGCGCTGGACCTGCAACTGCATTCTCCAGACCCGGGAAGAGGCATTCCACCTTCTGAACGCTTTCGCCTCGGCTTTCGTCGGCATGGCCTATTGGGCTTCTGGCATGGTCACGTTCGCTCAGGACCGGCCATCGGACCCGACGCACATTGTTTGTGGCGCAAACGCCCTGGACGCGAATTTCAACTATTCCGGCACGGCGATTTCTTCCCGCGCCTCCGTGATCCTCGTTACCTGGAACGATCCGGTAAATAAGTACGAGGCAAACATCGAGGTCGTCGAAGATCCGGAGATGATCCAGGAGTTCGGCTGGCAGCAAAAGGACGTAATGGCCGTTGGATGCACACGGAGGTCTCAGGCGATCCGCTACGGCCGGTATATCCTCTACTCGGAAAAGTACGCGCCGGAGATCGTCACCTTTCAGGCGGGATTCGACTTTGCCGACTGCGCACCCGGGAACATCGTAAAAGTTGCCGATCCGGCCTACGCGGGAGTGCGGTCCGGAGGCAGGCTCAAGTCCAGGTCGACCACGACGCTTTTAAAGCTCGACCAGTCCGTTACGCTCAATGCCAACGAGACATATACGGTAACGGTTACTCTGCCAAGCGGCAAGCCCGCCGAAGTCGTCGTATCGAACGCGGCCGGCGAGACAAGCGAGCTTTCCCTGGCAACGGCCCTTGCCGAAACCCCGCAGGCAGAAGCCATCTGGGTTCTTTCCGGATCCAGTTGCGCACCCCGGCTTTTTCGCGTTACGGCAAATCGGGAGACCGAACCGGGTAAATTCGAGATCAGCGCGGTCTACCACAACCCGGCAAAATTCGGATGGATCTACGCCGATGTGCCGATCCCGGACACGCATGAGTCAATCCTGCCCACCGGACCCATGCCGCAGGTGAGCAGTATTGGGTGCAAGGAGTTCACCTTCTCGGACGGGGCGAACTTTTCGGTCGGCATACTGCTTTCCTGGGAGCATCCGAAGATTTCCGGGACCACAATCTACGATCCGCGTGTGAACCACTACGAGGTCCAGTATCAGAGATCGGGCGGCGAATGGGTGTCTTTGGGAGACACGGCGCAGCCTTCGTATGAATGGCGCGGGATAAAGATCGGGGCCTACAACTTCCGGGTGCGGGCAATAGGACTTGGGGCCGGGGCCTGGGGATATCTCGAGGGTGTTTCCCTGACGGGGCCAACGGATGATTTGCCAATTATCTCCGGCCTTGAGGTCAAGGGCGGCGGAACGCAATTCACCGGACCCGACGCCGAAATCGTCTGGACTTTCGTCCGGGGAATAGCGTTGTTCCCCGAAGGGCGGTTCCTCAACTACCGGGTCGACGTGAAGGACTCGACCGGGACAACGACCTGGCGCACGGAGTATGTAACAGAGGAACGCTACGTCTACACGTTCGAGAAAAACGCGAAGGACAATAGCGGAAAGGCGAAGCCTTCCTTCCAGGTGCACGTGCGGGCGCAGGATATTTTCAGCAATATCGCGGGCGATGCGTATATCTCGGTGAGCAATCCCGCGCCGTCTATGGCGAGCGTTACTCTCAGCCTCACGGCCCTTTACACCGGCTTCAAAATTGATTGGGTGACGTATTCCTCAAATGCGACGGATTTGCAGGGGTTTGTTATTCGTGCCGATGGAAATAACCCGCCACAGACGATCCTCGCAAGCGTGGGAGGCAATTCAAGCAGCTACTTCCAGGCCGTGAACTCGGGGATGAATCCGGTCTCTTTTTACGTTTCGGTTACGCCGGTCGATGTTTTCGAAGGGGGCCGCGAGGGAACCAAGTCCATCGTCGGAACGGTCGCGGTCGATCCAAGAAACGTGCTTGCCTCTCTTGTGAGCCAACTCGATACGTCGCACTTTACGACCTCCCTGAAAGACGAGATCGATTCGATTCCGGGTCATGCGAACAGTATTTCGGTTCTCCAGACAAGTCTTGCCACTGCGAGAACAGATATAAACAAGACCGTCACGGACCTTACGGCTGAGGTCGCGAACCGGACAACGGGTGACGCTAATCTCCAGGCATTGATTGATGAGTTGGGCATTGATTTTGACGATGCCCATGCGGAGATCGTGCGGGAGATCATTGTCCGGACGGATGCCGATTCAGCTCTGTCTGCTTTAATTACTACGCTTACGGCAACCGTCTCCGGTCATACCTCGCAGATTTCTACGGAACAGATTGCGAGGGCTGACGGTGATACCGCCTTGGCTGGACAGATCAACACCCTGTCAACCACGGTGGACGGGCATACCACGACCATCAACAATGAGGCAACGGCAAGGTCTGACGGCGATACTGCCCTGGCTGGACAGATCAGCACCCTATCAACCAAGGTCGACAACAATACCTCGGCTATCAGTAGTGAAACAACCGCCCGCACGAATGCGGACACCGCCATTGCCGCTCGAACGTCGAGCCTCGAGACGACAGTCGGTAATCACACGGCGGCGATCACAGCGGAGCAAACCGCCAGAGCCAATGCCGATTCGGCCCTGTCAAACAGTCTTACGACTTTAAATAGCACGGTTTCAGGTCATACGGCTTCGATTTCGTCTCTGCAAACGGCTTATGCCGATGCGGATCTGGAGTTGGCTGCGAAAATTGACGAGTTGAGCATCGATCATGATGGGGCACACGCCGCCATTTCAACTGAGCAGCTTGTCCGCTCCTCGGCTATTGCGGCCGAATACGACGGCACGCAGACATATTCGATCGGCGCTACGGTGCTCCACGGAGGGGTCCTCTACCGGTGCACAACCGGAATTACCACGGCGGAGAGCTGGAACCCCGTACATTGGACAAAAGTCGCTACCGGGCTCTACGCGCAGTACACAATGAAGCTCGATGTTTACGGCAATGTTGTCGGGATCTCGATGGCAAACGATGGGGAGCACGGTCAGATAATCATGATGGCGGATACTTTCGCTATCCTTGACCCAAACCAGGCAGCAAGCGCCGCCACGTATAAAAAAGCTCCCTTCATCGTTGGCAAGGTCGGTGGTCAAACGCTCGTCGGGATCAACGGGGATTTACTGGTCGATGGCACGATCAAGGCGAGAATGCTCGCCGCCGAAGAAATCATATCGAGTTCAGCGCAGATCAAAGATGGCATTATCGCAAACGCGCACATTGCGAATCTGAACGCGAGCAAGATTACCGCGGGCGACTTGAGCGTGGACCGGATCGTGACCGGGTCCATCGTGACCGGAAAGCTCACAGTCAACGCCGCAACGGCGAGTTGGGCAGCGACTTCTTCCTCCACGTCAGAGCTTTCCATCTCCGTAACTCTCACGGTCGGCACAGCGGTCTTGGTGATCGGGAAGTGCGCCAGCGCAACCTATGTCCAGAACCAGGCCCTCGATGGCCGCATGGCCCTCTACCGGGGCAGCACGAAGATCGATAGTTCAACCGCAATGATCGGTTTCTACTCCGCTTACGGGACTTTTGTCTGCCTTGCGGTTGATGCTCCCGGGACCGGAACGTTCACCTATAAAGTCGTTGCCGAGGCGAACCTGGCACTGTTGAAGGATGCGGTGATTCAGGTCGTTGAACTCAGGAGGTAGACAGATGGGGTATTTTGCGGTTGTTGATATGGCAACCGGCCAGGTGGGAAAGATCGTCTTTCACGGCGACGGAAGCGTTCCCGAGCCCGAGGACGGATGCATGCTGATAGAAACGGATGCGCCCGCCTTTGCCAATCCGGGATCGCGGCTTGCGTACAAAAACGGGGAGCTTGTGATTGTCCCAAACGAGCCGTCGAAGGAAGAGGCTTGGGCAGAGTTGCGTCAGAAGCGCAACATCCTCCTTTCCTCGACTGACTGGACACAAGGCGTGGATGTGCCAGAAACGATCAAATCGGCTTTCGTTGCATACCGGCAGGCGTTGAGGGATCTGCCGACAAACACAACCGATCCGCTCAACCCGGTCTGGCCGACTGCACCTGCCGTTTAGGAGAATTTTATGAGCACAATAGCCCTCAAAGGTCATGAACCCCTGGTTCATGCTCCCCTGGCGAACAGCCTTGATGCCAAAGGACTTGCTGCCGCGACGTTTACGCGGGCCTCGACCGGAACCTATATCGACCCCGCTGACAGGCGGCTGAAGACTGCGGCTATCAATACGCCAAGGTTCGAGAAAAACGGCCTTCTCTTGGAGCCTCAAAGCACAAATTTATTTTGTTATTCAGAGGCGCTGGAATATTGGAATCATTATGGTTCATCAAATTATTCAAATGCGCTTGATGGGCCGGACGGCAACGTGGCAATGGACAGTATTATTGAGGATGGTTCTACCGGGCAGCATAATGTTTATTATACTATAAATGTTTCTGCTGGTGTGTATTATTCATTTTCAGTATTTGTAAGACCAAGTGCTAGAAATTGGTGCTTTCTGATAGACAATGTAATCGGAGCATATTCATTTTTTAATTTATCTGGTGATGGGACAATCGGAACCAATAATGGATTTTCAAATCCAAAGATAGAAAAAGTTGCTAATAGTTGTTATCGCATTTCTGTCACATATGTACCAAGTAGTAATCACGTTGCTTATTTTGCATTGGGAGCGTCCACAGGTGATGGCATCACCGATTTTGCCGGGTGGGACGGCCATGTCGGTGTGCTGGCATGGGGGGTTCAACTTGAGCAGCAATGGGTTGCAACTTCTTATATCCCAACTGGGGCAGCCACAGTCACGCGTTCCGCCGATTCAGTTTATTGGCCGCTCTCGGATTCGCTGAAGTCCGTCCTGTCCATTGACAAAGCGTGGCATACAAGTCACCAGAACCAAGTGGGGGCAAGTTTTGGGACGATCTACTGTGATTTCACAGATGCCACGGCGCGTGCCAAGTTTACCAGCCTTGATATTTCACCATATGCTTCGAGCGGCAAAATGATAATCCTCCGGGACAGCACTGGAAAACTTGCATGGGGATATTTGGGAGCGGTCTATTCTGTAACCGGATGCATGGTATATAAAGACCCTGCTCTAACTATACGCGGCTGGGTTACAGCGAGTGGCTTCAACACGAGCGATACCGCCTACACTTTTGATATCGTCAATGCGTGTAAAGCCGAAGGTACGGTAGAAGTAATGTTCACGCCGGGTTGTGCACCAGAAGCGGGAACGTATCCTGGAATCGTGAGCTGTAATGGACCATCTGGATTTACATCTTTGATGTATTCCAACGCAACATGTCCGGCGGCTGCTTATGATGGAACTAATTGTTCAGCCATAGGCGAAACTCCTGTTGGTGGACAGCAAATTTTGATGGCGACGCGATTCAGTTCATTGACTCGTCAGTTGCAAATTTCAACGAAGCGTGCCGGAGTTCTGTCACACGGCGGGTTGACTGGTTTCGACGGAGCGTTCGATCTAGGTACTTTGCAGCTTGCCTGCGTGAACTATTGTCCCAGCTACTTCAAAAATCTTTCAGTTTACCGCCGCTGGCTTCCGGACACGGAATTATAAGGAGTCGCCATGTACGTTGATATTCTGCTTTATTGCGATCTCTACACGCTTAAAGAACATCAGGACGCCGTGTACGAAGGCGAGGGAGCTGAACGAAAGATCGTGACCCCCGAAGTCGAGGATGAGACGTGGAAACACCCCTCGGGGAAGATTCTCCAGTTCGGCCTGTCCGACGAGATCGTGCGTGACTACGTCCTCCTGGCCGAGATCGACGGCAAGGTTGCGGCCTATTGCAACGTCGAAGAAGAGCAGGCGATCCGGATCATTCAACACATCGAAGGGAATCCTAGTCTCGGATACAAATCGTGGTCCTGTTACGATTCCCTGTTGCTCGATACGGATAATGCGGCCATTGCCGAACAGATCTTCCTGTATCAGATCGAACGCGAGATCGAAATCATGGGTAAAACTGCAACGGCCCAGGTGTTCGTATCGGTGGCGGAGGCTCAGGAGGATGGAGTGACGATTGTTCAGGACTCAATCACTGTCCCGAATCAGTGGGCATAAAAATGGGGGCTGCAGGCCCCCTTTCTTATGCCAATCTTCATTCCGACCATTAGAGGTCAGAATCGCGTTTTTCGTACACTTTCCGTACACTGTGCCCGCAAATGGCGGCCCAGCTTAACCCGACAACTGATTACAAATCAGCTGCTCTGCCATTGAGCTACGCCAGCGAAATCGCGTGAATGCTTATAGCACAAGGTTTTGCGGGATGCAAGCAAATGGCAGAAGTGGGAGTAAGTGAATAGAATGGAGCGCCATTTCCGCTCCATGGAACCGGGAAAAACGCTCCATTTCCGCTCCATTTTCAGGTCCACCCAAAGGCCGGGGAAAGTACACACCAACTGAAGTTAACTCTCCGATTTTATGCGGTTAAGTGCCTGAGGGAAAGGGGGGCCATCCACCATCAGGACGCCCGCGCTGGCCGATGAACCAAAATCAGTTGGTATTTTTGGATATTCGAGCATAAAATACAAACTTAGCCGCTGTGCTTTTCTACTCTTTGCCTGATGAGCGAATACTTGAGCGCTATTAAGGCCCGGTCCGAAAAATACGTTTGAACATGACTCTAACGCGTTCCTTTCCCATTCCAGGTGAACTCTGTGGAGATCCGGGAACTGAAGTCACATGTTTTTGGCCTCTGTATCTCTGCGCGATGTTTGCCTTTGCGATTTCGTGATCTTACCGGCCAAAAGGTGTGAAAACGCGCATGAGGGTCCTGCTCGTCTATCCGGAACTCCCCAAAAGTTTCTTTACTCTCAACAAGCCTCTCAAGATGCTCGGCAAGAAAGGGTTGCAGCCTCCGCTTGGCCTGCTTACCCTCGCGGCCATTCTTCCGTCTGATTGGGATCTTCGCCTGCTAGACCTCTCCTGCGGTCCAATATCACCCGAGGACTGGGAGGAGGCCGACATGGTTTTTCTGTCCGGGATGCTCATTCAGCTGAAACGCCTGTTCGAGCTTGTGCGGGAGGCCCGCTCAAAAGGGAAAATCGTCGCGGTGGGAGGGCCGGGGGTTTTCCACATGCCGGAGGACGCCCTGCGCGCCGGTGCGGATCTGGTCGTGAAAGGCGAAGGCGAGGTAACAGTCCGGTCGCTTCTCCATTGCCTGAACGCAAGGGAATTCGGTCGGATCATAGCTGCCGACGAAAAGGCGGATTTGCGAAAGACTCCACTGCCCCGATACGATCTCATCCGCATGGACGATTATGCCGACATGGCGATCCAGTTCTCCCGTGGCTGCCCTTTCGAATGCGAATTCTGCCTGATCACCTGCATGCTCGGGAGGAAGGTGCGTGTGAAGGAACCGCACCAGATCCTAAGCGAGTTGGACTACCTTTATCGGCTGGGATGGAGGAGAAACGTTTTTTTTGTTGATGACAATCTTATCGGAAATCCCGGCAAGGCCAAGGCGATGTTGCGCGAACTGATCCCCTGGATGGAGCGGAAGCAATATCCGTTCACTTTCAACTGTCAGGCTTCGATCAACCTCGCGGAAGACCCGGAACTGCTGGATCTCATGGAGCGGGCGGGGTTCTGCAAAGCATTTCTGGGCATCGAATCACTTGAGGAGAAGAGCCTGAGGCTTTCGGGAAAACATCAAAATTTGGGGGTGGATGTCGGCCGGGCGTGCCGGACAATCAACCGGGCGGGGCTGCTGGTACAGGCGGGGTGCATAATCGGATTTGACACGGAATCTCCGGGCAGCGACAGACGATTCATCGATTTTGCCCGGGAAAACCATATCCCCGAGGTCTTCCTGAGTATGCTCCAGACCGCTCCGGGAACAGCTCTCTGGTCGCGTCTGGAAAAGGAAAACCGGCTGCTTCCGGTGGAGAACTTTGAGCAGCTCAGCAACAATGCCGGAATCATGAACTTTATTCCAAAGCGCCCGATCGGGGAGATTTCCAATGAACTTGCCCATGCCTACGATGCTCTTTACGACCCGGGCGCTTACCTGGAACGCGTTTACCGCCATATCGAGCACCTGGGTTCTTCAAAGAAGAAGCCCTTCCGGTTTCCCTACCTGTTTGAATTGCGTGCAGTCCTGATGACGATTGTGAACTACGGGCTCCTCTATAGATCGAGGTGGAAGTTCTGGAAGTACTTCTTCGGAGTGTTGAGAAAATGCTCTTGGAACCTGGATCACTTCTTCACCTACTGCATAGTGGGCGAGCATTTCCTGGATTACCGCAAGGATATAGAAAGGGCGCTGAATCTCCAGATACGGACCCTGCAGCTGAGCGATCGGTCCGGCGGCGGCAATATTCCGCGGTCTGAGTGATACCTCACGGAATCCGCAAGAGCGGGGGAATGATTCCCCCGCACCCCCGCCAGCTCCAAAATGAGCCGCGTAGCGGCGTGGGGGGCATTGCTCGGGGCGCAGCTCCCCACGTTTTTCAAAAGCGTTCTTATGTGGGGTTTTCCGGAACGGTCGTGACGGCTTTCACGGGTCGCTTTATTCCTTTACCCAACCCTTGGAGCGCATGCACGCGTTAAAGACCTTCATGTCCGCGCCGGATCCGCCCATTTCACCCGGAAATGCCGGAGGGGTGACCAACGATGCTTCGTGCCTGCATTCTTTCTGGTCCTGCATGAGGTCGTCCCTGGTTTTGCCCGACTTCGACACCCAGGTTGAACTGAAGTCCTCTTTTTTCGGCAGTTCGAAAGTGGAACAGCCGAACAGTGAAATTGCGCAAACCGTACAGATAAACAGTCTCAGAATCACCTTTCCTCCTTCAAAGCTCATGAAAGACATCCTTGCCGCTGGCGCCCGAAAACAAGCGCCGGGATACCCCGGGGTGGGGAAGTGCAGCGGCGCAGCCGGGCGGGCCAGCTCACAAAGATAGATTATTTCATCCATCATTATCAAAGACAGATGAACGTTTCCGCCGCCGAGCGGGATTCTAATAGATTGGAGAGCCCCTTGGCAAGCAAGCTCAACCGGCTGATCGGAATGTACTTTTGCGGCCGATTTTGATATGAGAGTCCTAGAAAAGGCAGCGCCCGGATAGGTCTACCGGTCACTGCCGTGGAGATCCAAGGAGCTTCTCAAATGGTTTCATACGGCACAAGAATTTTTTTGTCCTCGATTTTTCTCGCATTTCTTTTTTCTGCTTGCCTGAGTGGAACAGCCGCTGCCGCTCAGGAAGAGACAATAATGGGGACGGTGGTGAAGAGCGGGAAGAGTTTCGTGATCGAAGCCGACGACGGTGATTATATCGCGAAAGGAAAAGACCTCTCGAAGTTAGTCGGCAAACTGGTCCTGGCAACCGGAATCATCAGGCAGACCCCGAAGGGGGACAGCATCGAAGTAAAATCTGTCGAAGATCTTCAGGACACTCTGCCGGAATAGGGAGAGCTATGCTATTTTATATGTGGACTAAGCGGGCATGATGAGGCCAATGCTGCTCCAGAGACCCAACCGATGCCGCAACTCAAACAGGGAGCAAAGCCATGAGTAAGAGCGCGGACACTAAGAAGGACGTCAAGAAGAAACCGGCGAAGACCATGAAGGAAAAAAGGGCTGAAAAGAAGTCCAAAAAGGAGACGAAAGGTTCCTGAGAGAGGAAAGGAACCGTTTGGTTGAGCTATACAGGGCGATAGTTCTTCTTACACATTCTTGAATAGACTGAGCCTCGGGGCAGGCGCTTGTTCCTTTGAGCGACCGGAAGTCTCGCCAGGCGCG
>JAJFVB010000039.1 GCA_021372055.1 Desulfobacteraceae bacterium
TCGCCTTCCGTTGACAACATAGGGCAGGCCGCGTCCATACCACCGATCATTTCTCAAGGTTGAAAGGCCTATCCCGAGTATTTCGCCTACCTCCGATTCGTTTACATACCTTGCTTGGGGTTTTTCATTGCCATCCACTTAATCCTCCTTTTTGAAATTCAAATCCACGAACGCCATGGCCATGGCTGCGTTGCGAACCCGTTATAGGCCTTCTAAATTTCAAATTTGCGACGTGTGCGACCGACAGGTGCTTACTCGGGATAGTATTGTGTAAGTGTTGGAATCTTAAGGTATGGAGAGGGGGGGTATTTTAGGGACGGGGAACGACCGTGTCGAATTTATGTCGTTCCCGCGTCGATTTGGCTAGGAAACACTTCTTTTTATTCGACCAAGCACATCATGAGAGAGCGGGATTCCATGCTCCTTAAAAATTTTTCTCAGGAGACCATTTTCGAAGTTCCGCTTCTTATTGCCATGTGTGACGTATAAAGAGGCATCATCCAGGTGCTTTCTTTTCACGTAGGACCAATTCCGCTTTGCTTCACTGTGATAACCCAACGCATTCCTTTGCAGGTCTTCCACCTCCGGGAGGTTGCTATCACAATCTGAATCCAGCTTCATCGACTCTAGCATTCCCTTATAGACGGCCCGGACCTCCGGAAGTACTTTTTCCATTAATTCAGCATACTTAACGTCACATCGTTTCCTTTTCTCTTCTGCTGGGCCACCGTCTGCGGCACCATCTTCTGCGGCACAGCCTTCTGGAAGAACGAGCCACGTCGGCAGATCAACAGCAACAATGGGCGAAATCTTACTAAAAAATTCCCTAAGCTCATCAAGCTTGAGGTAGTGTGCATTTTGGGAAAAGCTGGTCTCAAAATTTAGGGGCCGCGCCCTTGCAAAGGTTCCATCTATACTATCGCGTTTATAACAATACAGCACTCTGTCCCACGGCCTATCGGAGAATAAGGACCCCAGATCAAGTCCAATCCAACGCCAAATAAGCCTGCGCCATCCCACAGTCCGGTCAAAAAAGGAAGGAAAGCTATTCGGAATGGGAGCCTGGTACTGACAGGGGAATAGTTTGATAAGCTCGGGGAGCTTCTCGGATGAACTCTCCACTTTGGCCAAAACGGCCACTAGACACCGGACGGATATATACCCAGTCAATGTCGCCTTAGCTAAATCCTTTTGAATAGCGAAATCCGCATTAACCGCATAGGAGGCGTCTTCTTCGAACAAGTCAGAACAAGCAAAATCGTTCATCCAGTCCTCCCCAAAGCATTTTGTATATGCTTTGGCCGTTTCATTTTCGAACTTCGTCCAACCCTGCTCCACCTTCACTCTCCTCCTCTCCAATAAACCGCAGCAAGCAAAATCACCAAAAGTTGTACAGGAGTTGTACAATTCAACTAGGAAGATCCAGAAACGGAAAAAGGCACCTAGCTATCTTATAGCTAAGTGCCTAAATTTGTTGAATGGCGAGGCTCAGAATCGAACTGAGGACACGAGGATTTTCAGTCACTTCCCCCGAGCTTCACGAACTCCTCATCAGCACGCAAGTTACGGGAATGATTAGATTTGGATTTTCCATATTTTGTCAGATTCTCCACCTTTTTGCCGATTCCGGATAGAAATTCTCACACGATTCTCACACGGCAAAATACCGACTTGCCTTTCACGGCGTTCGGCGTGACAGGAGGATCTGAGGGGGTGTATTCCGCCCTCAAACCCATTGATATGACTCAAATGATCGAAAATGAAGTTAAGAGGCACACGAAGAAGAACACAAAAAAAGTCTCAAGTGCCCTCGGATGGCCATTCCATAATTGAGACCACGAAGGACGGGGCAGGATAGCGATTCCACACTCGGAAGCCGTGTTGACTGCACCGTAGGCGCAGATTTGCAGATAGCATTACGTCACGAGGTCGTTAATTCAAAGTTTGGAGGCAACCGCTTGCTTTCAGGATATACTGAGCCGATAACCTACGCCATTTCGTAATTTTTAAAACAGAAAAGTATATTCTTACTAGCAAAGTCAATCACCATCATCTTCGTATTCAACTCCGGCCAATTTTCTTTCGTATGTAATCAATATACTGGTAATTTCTGGATCACCTATTCGTTCTTCAGCTTCCCTCAAATTTCTCATTGCTTCGTCAAAGTACTCAAGATTCCCTGTCATTTTAAAATACTCGAAACCAACATCACAATATGTCCTTAAAATGTCCTTGTTTTCAGGATGTAAATCAATTGCAATCAATGCCTGATCCCGAGCTTTTACCAATATTGATATCCTATCTTCTGGAAGTATGCCAGGTGCGTTTTGCGCTCTTGCTAACATTAGAATAATCTTATATCTCCTTACAGGACCATCTAGCTTGAAATCGTTTTCAAATAATCTAATTTCTGTTTCTGCTTTATCAAATTCGTTTAGTTCAATTAAGTTACGGATTAATCTATGACGTGGCACTCTTTCTCCAGGTGCTTTTGAAATAAGTTTTCTCAGAAGTCTATTTCTTCTTTGCTTATCCGGAAATCTGCCTATACCACTGTGAAAGCCACATAGTTGCCTGATGGTCCGAATTTCGATATCGTACGTTGGCAAAATATTTTCTATGACAGTCTCGATCAGCTTATAAAACTCATTCTCATCTGCCATCTTATACTTTGTTATGATATCCGTGATAACTGGATGCCTGCCCTTCCAACCATAAATTCCTTCCCTATCGCTGACTGTGTACTCACTTATAATGTCAACTAAATTTATAAGTGATGCTTGAACTTCAGCAGCAGGTATCCCTAGCAATCGTATTACCAGCTGCCTATGCACTATGATTCCTGAGCTTTCCATCGCCGAAACTAATCTATATATATCTCTGTATTTCTCTTCCAATCCAGCATATTCACGCAGAATGATATCGTCGAATTTCTCGGACGCAAATATATTCTTTAAGCAAACGAATGTATCTGATTCGCACTTGGTCGTCAGCCTCCTCTTTCGTTCTGTTCGAGAAAATCCTATGAAACTATTTTCTACCAAAAGGCGTATGTCCGGTGATGTATCAACCAGAGTAAGCAAGTTCTCTACTTCAGATTCGTCTAACTTTTTTAGTACGAATTGACAACCATTCTTAAAAATATTTGGCGTTTTTATTCGAGGATACCATTGATTCCTGGTGGATGTTAAGAGGAGTTTTAGATTGTTAATCCCGTCAGATATCAAAAGATCAATTAAATTATTTATTTCATACAAATGAGCATGCGCATCATCAATAAATAATATCCCAGTCTTTCCCTTTGAATGCATTTCACGGGCGATATTTCTCCACATCTCGTATTGAAGTGTATGCTCATTCTTATGTTCCCAGCAATGAAAGTGTTTTTTATGAAGACAAAGCATGATTTGTCGAGCAAATGTTGTTTTACCTATACCACTTGCACCTAAAATGACAGTACAAACCTTGCCATTTTCAAATGAGCTTTCAACTTCACTTAGCAAAGTTCTTTCAAATGTAATTTGTGCCTCAATGTCAGCATAGCTTGCTGGCCATCCTTGATACATCGCGTTTACATTTTTTTCACGACTGCAAATCTCGTGGGCAACATCTATGGTTATGGAATTTAATGTTGGAGCAATGTCTAGAGGATTATCGGAAAATGAATAGCATACTGTACTTGGCTCAAACTTTTTACTTATCTCGATCAAAAAATCGTCAAGTCCGCCAAAAGCTACTTTGATGCCTCTCTTCTCATATAAAATGGACCGATTCCCATCGCCTGAATACAGCAACAGGTTGATGGAAAATGGATTATGTGTTTTGTTATTTATGTCAATGGACCTATTAACGATATCTTTTATTTGTGGATCTGATAGCGAATAGCCGATAATGACTAACGTGGCTCCAGAAAGGTCATTTTTCAATGAGTTATACAAGTCTTCTCTGTAATCAATAGTATTATCGTAATCAGATTCTGTGATAATAATTCTACTATTGCTTCCGTCAATAATATCCTTCTCAATAGTACCGTGGAGCTTGAATAACTTAGTAGCCTCGGGAACAGACTGCACAGTAAAGTCGAAATTGGATGAATAAACATTGAGCGGTGTGTTTTTCCGTGAATATGATTGCTCAATCAGCTGGTCATAGTTCGTTGTGTATATATTTTTCCAATTGTATAATGGCAAATTTAATAAGCTACCAGTTACGCTTGGTAGCTTGAACAGTTGTCTGATTGAAGTGATGAGGGCTCTTCTGCCACCTTTTTCTTCGGCTAGACTTGCTATTTCGCTAAGAGTGTAACCATTCGAATCTATCTGAAAAGTTTTTGATAAATGGGATATAATTTTATCTACACTCGGAGCTCCCGACGGCAATGATGAACCGGAACCAAAAAACAAAACTGTTTGATGAGGCTCGATTCTAGCAATCATATTTGAGAGTGGAATACTCATATGCTTTTCCCTTACGCTTTGATAAGACGATTATCATAGCTGCACGATTATACAGTGCACAATAAGGTAAAAAGATACTATCTCGTGCGAAAAGCTTCAAAAGCCAAGAGAAGGATTGCATAATACACCTGGAAGGAACCCGTTGACAACCTATTCTCTCAGGTTTTCAGAGGCTGGCCTGGGTGTCATGTGGGGAAATGGAGAGAACCGCGAGGAAGTTCGAATCGTGTTTGTGGATTCGGAAGCCACCGCGTGAAGATGGCGAAGTGTTCGCTGAAGAGCTAAGCCATGGATAAGGATGGGAGACAAAAGTGGTAGGGGGTGGTTAGTAGTTCCAAGGGACCGGGATGAGTTGTGGCTATGATGGGCTTCATGCTAAAGGCTACTGAAAGTCGATGGCGGAACATTTTAATTGAATGAGCCCACGTCGGCAACGACAGGGGCTAGTCCCCCTCACGTCCAAAGTGATAGTCTGCAAGCATCAATTAAGTCGTCATCTATAAGGAGCGGAGAAGGTAGAAACCGGAACGGGTGGCCGTCAGGGTTAGACCCGCTCGGCGAGGGAGAAGCGGAGCCCCCACGTGCAGAGCGCCGAGCCGATAGCGGGTCTTGGCCTGACGGACGATTGTTCCGGAGTGTCTACCCTTCGGAGCGGAAAGCCTGGAAGGGTGGTGCGGACCGGAGGCAAAAAAAACCCTTGACGCACATAGTGATTCACTGCTAGCATGCAAGACACAAATGAAGGAATTGACGTACTCAATGACGGAGAATCCAATGAGTAAGACTGAAGCAACGCCCGACAGCAGAAGGGTAACCATCTGGTTGCCCGAAGAGTTGATCGCCCGAGCAGACCGGTTGGCGGAAAGGGCGGAGATTGACAGAGGCAGGTTACTGAGGAACATCATAGAGCTTGGAATTGACACGTTGGAGAAATCGGAAAAAGTTGGATTGCTCCAGTGTTCTCTGATTCTGAGGGACATGGGAGAATATCTGCAAGAGTGGGTGCGCAGGATCAGGGAAAGAAAAGTTTAGCGGAAATTTTGGTTATTACATAAGGCACAAATGGAAAACCGTAAGCTAATCGACTGTGGGGACAGAGCTAGCTTACGGTTTCAGGGTGTGCCCAATCCCATGCAGGGGACAATGCAGCACCGTTTGTTTTTAGTCTGAGTGCGCTTTAGGGTCAAGAGTTTAGCTGAGAGCAGGACAGAGGCATCGCCGCTGATCCTCCTCTCAGCTAAACTCGGTCTGCCCCCTCGGGATCAGTATCGAATGATTCGAGGGGGATTTTTTTGTCCTGAAATCGGCCGAATCTCAAAGCTCGCAAAGCATTACCTGGATTAGGTTTACGAGAAATGCGCGAACAAATTTGAAGGAGGGATGGGAAATGAGCAGACCTAAAATCAAGAGGCAAAAGGAGTTGATCGCATCTTTCTTCGGCCCTGTGCCGGAAGGAATCGAAGTGGATTTTCTTATCAAAACAAAGCGTCACGAACGATTGGTTTTCTCCGATGCCGTAACTCTTATGGGTTGGCTGGACGAAAAAGAGCAGCGTTACGTGAAGGAAGGAAACAATGACCTGGTTGGACACTGCCAGGACCTGCGATCCGACATTGTGGGATTCCTGATGAACCCAATGGCCGGTTGTCAGCAGCCTAACAGCTTGCCATTGATCAAGTGGGAGAATCGCGCCGGTGGGGAGCCGCGGGGCGGCGGGATGCCGGCGCGATCCTCGGAAGGTGACAGGTAAGGCTTACAAGCTTACGTAAAAAGACATGGGGTGAGTTCAGGAATCGCATACGAGGGAGGGAATCATGGGGGATTTGTCAAACAAGTTACAGGCTGTAGCGGTATTGCCCGCAAGCATGGCGGAATCTGTAACACGCCATGCGCTAATCACAGATGAGAATAAGGCAAGAAACCTAATAACCGGAATTGATAGTCTCGACCTTGGCCTATACGTCCAATGGGGAAGCAGCTGGGTAGAGCGGCTCAGAATGCTGGATGGCTTTAAACAGCTCGCTCAGAAAGAAAACGGCGGCTTACTGGTTCAAATGCATCCCGAAAGACAGTGCCTGATCCATGCGGGCGGCAAGGGCAATAATTACAGATTTCACCTGGAGTATCCGGGCTACCATCTCTTTATTGCCAAGGCCGCTTGTGGCACCAAAAGCCCGAATGTATACGTGTCGTTTAACTCCAAAGCGCTTTGGATGGGAGACATAGAAAAGAATCTCTCCGAGATCGAAGAAGATCTAAAAACAATAGGAAAAGGAAAAATAGAGTGCATCAAGTGCAGCAGGTGTGATCTCACCGCCGATTTCCTAATTCCAGGTGGGCTGAGCTCCGAATTCCTGCAGTCCCACAAAGTAACCCGAAGTCGGAAGTCAAAATCTTATCTGAACGGAGAAGAACTTGAGACATTCTATGCAGGGGATGCGGATGGACCAGTCCAGCTAAGAATCTACAATAAGACCAGAGAAATAGCCTCGAACGGGAAAAAGGACTGGTTTTGGCAGCTTTGGGACGTCGGGCCGGGAACTGTTGTATGGAGGGTCGAGTTTCAGCTTCGTAGGCCGGTTTTAAAGGAATTTGGAGTAAATACCCTTGCCGAGCTACAGGAAAAAGCCGGGGGAATCTGGAAATACCTCACGGAGAAATGGTTTACCCTGCGTTTCCTGGATAACGAAAGCACCGAGCGAAGGACCGTCCATCCGATTTGGAAAGAGGTGCAAGCGTGCGCTGGAAATTTCGGTCCGGGGATGATGCTAAAGCGAAATATCCAGGGATTAGGCACCGCCTCCGCCTCCTGGTACCTGTCCCACATTTACGGATGCCTTGTATCGGTCGCGCCTCTTCTTGGATGTGACAGCCTGCCTGACACTCTGAAGCAAGTTGGGGCTCTGCTAAACGGCCGCGACAAAGCCGATTTCAAAGTGAAGCGCCTGAAGAAGGCGATCAGTTTTGGTCTTTCGGGCAATGGAGGGGCAAATGATTGAGCTTCTGCCCGAATATGAAATGTCAGGTTATTTCCCCGGCCTCGTCGAGATATGCAGGGGGGAAGACGGGAACCCCGTTTTCCTGATAGTGAAAGACGGCAAGCTCACGGTCGAGGAAAAGGCTGAAACACTGCATGGAACCGTCATTCCTCCGGAACCAAAGGATTTGCCGAAATCCGTAAGAGAGTCAATCCCCGACGTCTCATTGGTGCTGGAGCATGTCCAGAAAGAGGATCGAAGCCTCTATGAGGATCTTTTGGGCTATTTCATGAGGTTTTCCTACCTCGATGAGCAGCAGCTCGCCATAGCAGCCCATTACGTATTTCTCACCTACCTGCACGATCATGCCGAAATCGCCTATTGCCCGTGCATTCTCTTCTATGCCGTGCCCGGTCGGGGAAAAAGCAGGATGGGAAAGTCACTCACCTACGTTTCCTTTCGCGGCTATCATTCAATCGACATGCGCGAGGCCTACATCATTCGCTTCGCTCAGCACCTTCACGGGACTCTGTTTCTCGATTTGACGGATTTGTCCAAAAAGGCAGGGAAGAATAATTGCGAGGACATGCTTCTTTCCCGGTACGAAAAAGGTCTTGAGTGCGCGAGGGTGCTCTATCCGGATAGAGGAAAGTTCAAGGACACAGAGTACTTTGATGTGTACGGTCCTACGATCATTGCAACCAACGGTCCGATTGACAAAGTGCTTGAGACACGCTGCTTGCCTATCACCATGCCGAATCATCCGGGGAACTACGAAAATCCAAGTCCGGAATGTGCTTTGGGACTCAGAGCACGCATGACAGCCTGGAGGGCAAAATATCTTCTTGCTTCCTTGCCCGAGATCCCGCCGATTCCGGGTGTTGAGGGGCGCTTGTGGGATATCTCAAGGCCTCTTTTCCAAATCAGCAAGCTGATCCACCCTGAGGATGGGATTCACCTTGAAGAAGCAATTCTTCGGATCGCCGCAGATAAAAGCCAAGAGAGCCGGGGGAGCATTGAAGGCCGAATCGTTGAGATCATCCACAATATTAGTGCGGAAAACGGCCTTTCAGACCTGCCTGAGTGGTCAATCAAGGTAAGCGATATCACGAAAAAATTCAACGAGACAAGACCCGCAGACAGCCAGGTTTCCGCTACCTGGATGGGGATGAAACTCAAGGGACTGAGCCTGAAAAAAAGGCAAATCAACGGACGAATGGAGGTCCTGATCACACGATCCGATTACGGGACCCTTCATGCTCAGTATGGGGTGGCGCTCCCAGACAAGAATTCGCCAATCGTCTTGTCGAGGGTAGACCCTTGCACAAGCAACTCTCTACCAGGAAAAGAGTCGTTAAATCAATTGGATAAGACCTTGGTAGAGCCTTGTAGAGGGTTGCGGCGAGAACGGGAAGACCAGATAGAGATGTTCAGCGAACGGGCTGCTATCATGGAACACGAAGGCGGGTTGAGCCGGGAAGAAGCTGAAGAGAAAGCCGCTTTTGACCCCGGAATACCGTTCTAGGTCCGTGGGCCGTATGTGTGGAATTGAAATTGACAGGTACGGAGCCAGGGAGATAATGAGCCCTGAGGAGACCGCCCAATTCCTCCGAAAAAGCTTGTCCTGGGTGTACAAGCATTGGAAGGAGTTGGGTGGCGTGAAGCTCGGGGGTTCTCTGATTTTCCCGTCCATGGAGGACCTCTATGAGCGTTTATTCGGTAAAGGGCAAAGGGTGGAGGTACGACTTCACCCTGAAGGGCGAGAGGTACACCGACACCTGGTTCAAAACGAAAAAGACGGCTCAGGCAGCCGAGGCAAAAAGAAGGGAGGAAATCGAAAATCCGAAGCCGGAGATGGAAGAACCTCCGACCGACATAAGCTTCTTGGAACTGGTTAATCTGAGGCTAGATTATGTCAAAGCTTATCAGTCTGAAGTAAACTACAGGCATTCGGTGTACATGGCCAGAAGATGGATAGCTCGATGGAAGGATTTGAATTGCTCTCGGATTTCCGACCAGATGGTACAAGCCCTTATTTTGGAGAGAAGCAAGACATCTGCCTACACGGCGAACAAGGAGTTGCGCTATCTTCGAGCCACTTTCAACTTTGGGATTAAAAAGAAGTTGGTACATAACAACCCGACCAAAGACATTGATTTTTTGCCGGTGGAGAAAGCCGTCAAGTACATCCCTCCCGCCGATCATATTGATAAAGTGATCGCGATGGCTGATGTAGAGACTCAAGACTACCTTTTTGCGATTCGGGAGACCATGGCCCGAATGAACGAAATCAATCAATTGACGTGGGATGATGTTGACCTTCAGAACCGTTGCATCACGCTCTATACCAGGAAGAAAAAAGGCGGACACCGCACGCCGAGGAAAGTGCCGATGACTCAACGGCTCTTTGAAATTCTCTCCCGCCGAAGCGCAACAAGGAGAGAAGATTTACCCTGGGTATTTTGGCACAAGTACTGGAGTGCCAGTTCGGGCAGAGTCGAAGCGGGGCCTTTTCAAGATCGAAAAAAAATCATGAGAATCTTGTGTGAGAAAGCAGGTGTCAGATATTTTCGGTTTCACGCGCTTCGGCACTCAGGTGCTTCCATTATGGATCAAAACGGGGTGCCTCTGGGCTCGATCCAAAGGATTCTTGGGCACGAGAACCGAAAAACAACGGAGATCTACCTCCACAGCATAGGTGACTCCGAGAGGCATGCAATCGAGGTTTACGAGCGCGCAACAAAAAATTCTCACACGAATTCTCACACATAAACGAAAAAGGCACTCGGCGATTTCTCGCTAAGTGCCTGATTTTGTTGGATGGCGAGGCTCAGAATCGAACTGAGGACACGAGGATTTTCAGTCCACTGCTCTACCGACTGAGCTACCTCGCCACAACCCTTTGAATATTAGTAAAATCGAAATTCGCTGTCAATAATATTTCTTTCTTTTTTCTTTCAACCAATACCTCTCGGATCCTGCGCCCAATGAGCGGTTGCAGGAAGGCACGCGAGTCTATTTCTTCTCCGGAGGGACGGTCTCCGTCTCTTCGTCTTCGGCCCCTTCTTTTCGGGGCGCGGAGTCGAGTTCCAGCATGAGCGCCTGCAAATCCTTATCCGATAGTTCGATGACAAAATCATCGGGCGCGTTTTCTTCCTGCGGGGCCGGTGTGGCAGATTCCGGAGCAACCGGTTCTTCGGCCTCCGGCGGCTTCGTTGCGAGTCCGGGAAGAGATTCGATATCGAATTTCGGTACCCAGTCCTCCTCTTTGGCAACACTTATCTTTTCCGTGACGGGACCTTCATCCATCGCGAGCTCGAATTCCCCGGCGGGCGCCTTTTCCGTCTCGATTTCCAGAGGGGCTTCAGCGCCTTTGCCCTCGGCCGGAACGGAGGCATTTTTATCTATCAGCAATTCGAGCTCTTCATCGGAAAGGTCCAGGAGACTGAAATCCTCCTCTCCCTCTTCGGGATTCGGCACGGTCTCCGCCGCCATTTCAACATCGCTCTCCGGCATAACGAGCCTGTAACCTCCGCCAATTTCGGTTTCATCACCGAAATCAAACGCCGGAGCGACGGCGGAAGCCGTTTCAGCGGTGGGGGAATCCATCGATGCCGGCTGCTGGTAATCCTTCAGGAGCGATCCCAAAAAGAAAGGGATGGACGGCTTGGCGGCAGAAAACCCCAGTGCATCGCGCACGCCGGACAAGTTCGTTCCGCACTTTTTGCATTCGGACAGATGATCGAAACTGAAATACCCGCATTTGGTGCATTTCATCTAGTCGCCCCCCTTCCGCCGTGTTCCCCCCATATCGCCCCAGAGGAGCTGAATCGAGGAGATCAGAGCGATAACAGCCGTTTCGTAACGCAGAATTCTCGGTCCCAAATGGACGGGATCAAAACCGGCACGGATAAGCCGGAAAATCTCATCGCTTTCCCAGCCGCCCTCCGGACCAATCGCAGCCAGGACTCCATTGCAGCAGGGCCGGGACATTTCGCCGATTTCCGCCAGTCCGGCGGCTCCCCCCCGCTCCTGAGCAAAAATCCTCAGATCGAAGCCGGAGCCATCTCCTCCGGGCGAACACGCTGCAATCAGAGCATCCAGATCGGGCATAACTTCAATTCCGGGCATCCTGGTCCGCCCGCATTGACATATCGCTTCGCGGGCGATCTTTATCCAGCGATCCTTTTTTCTCCCCGCATGGTCCTTCGAGAGCCCATACTGGCTCCTTGCGGCGCGAAAGATCAGGAGGCCGGCAGCACCCAGTTCGGTTGCCTGCCGTACCGCGAGGTCCATTATATCGGATCGAGCGAGCGCGAGTGCAAGCGTAATCCGGAGCGGTGATTCGAGGGCCGAACGGTCGCACCTTCCGGTCAGGCGGACCGAGACCCGGCTTTTGCCAATCTCCGCGACCTCGCCTTCCCAGGCTTCACCGTTCCCGTCGCGAATCTCGATCGTATCTCCCGTTCTGAGGCGAAGCACCTTTTCCAGATGATGCGACGCATCGGGCGGGAGGCATACCGTTCCGGAGTCGGAGTCAATTTCCTGCACGAAGAAGCATCTTCGCGTCATCAGCTCTTACATCCCGAGCAGTTCGGTAAAGTACCAGTGAACGAGCAGCTGCCCCCAGAATATATAGCAAACCGCCCCAAAGGCAAGAAAAGGCCCGTAGGGGATCTGCGCCCCCATGCCTTTTCCCGTAAAATACATGACGGGAAGAGCAATAACCATGCCGGAAATGGAAGAAACGAGCACCGTAAACACGACTCCAGGCCAGCCCAAAAACGCTCCGATCATCCCGAGCAGCACGACATCCCCGCCGCCCATGACCTCTTTGCGGCGAATCATCCCATACAGGGTCGCGATTGCATACAGCAGTCCGCCTCCAAGGAAGATCCCCAGGAGCGAGTCCGTCCAGGCGAGCCGGGGCGTGAAGAAAGACAGCAAAAAGCCCAGGGCGATTCCAGGCATGGACAGAACATGCGGGATTGTGTAGGTGTCCAGGTCAATGCAGGAAATAATCAGCAGCAGGGAAAAGAAAACGAATTCGATTGCCGCCTGAGGATGAAGTCCGTAGCGCCGCACGAAAAGAAGGGCAAAAAGGCCCGTCAGGACTTCGATAAGCGGATAGCGAAACGAAATGGGGGCGGCGCAGCTTCTGCACCTGCCGCGCAGCAGAAGGTAGCTCAGCACGGGAATATTATCGTAGCCCGCAATCGCCGTCCCGCAACCCGGACATCGCGAACCCGGCGAGACGATGGACTGCCCCAATGGTAATCGGTGAATAACGACATTGTAAAAGCTCCCCAGGCAGCACCCGAGCATTAAGGCGAAAATCTGCACCATGAAGGGGTTTGCTTCGACCAGAGCCATGCTATTCACCGCCGCTTGCCATATTCGGTTGAGGTTCTTCCTTCTTCTTGAACTTGCACGCCGGATTTATGCAAAAGAGACTCCCGACACCCGTCTTTCCGGTCCTTCGAAACAGCACCGGCGAATTGCAGACCGGGCACGGCTCCCGCACAGGTTCGCCCTGAAACACCATTTTGCATTCCGGATATTTGTTGCAGCCGTAGAAGCGCCCGCGACGGCTCATGCGTTCCACAAGCTGCCCGCCGCACCCTTCCCGCGGACAGGCAATGCCGGTGGAAACGGGCCGCGTGTTCCGGCACTTCGGATAGCCGCTGCAGGCAAGGAAATTACCGTAACGGCCACTTTTCAGCACCATCGGCTGCCCGCACTTTTCACACGTTTCGCCCGTTTCGGTCGAATTGTGCTGATGCTCGACGGGATGGATTTTTCCCTTTTCGTCGCGTTCGTAGTCCGAAGTAAACGAACAATCCGGATAGCCGCTGCAGGCAAGAAACGGACCGCTCCGGCTGAGCCGGATTTTGAGCGGTTTCGTGCAGCGCGGGCAGGTGAGATCGGTCGGCCAGCCAGCCGTCCTGAGATTCAGCATGCCCGTGCGCGCCGATGCGAGCGTCTCCGAGAAGTCGCGATAGAAGTCGTCCAGGAGGGTCAGCGGGGGATTTGCGCCCTTTTCGATTTCATCGAGGCCCTTTTCCATCTTCGCCGTAAAGTCCACATCCACGATGTTCGGGAAACTGGCCTGGAGCAGAGTATCGATGATCATCCCCAGTTCGGTCGGAGAAAGGCGCTGTTTCTGGCGCAGCACGTATTCCCTATCGAGAATGGTGGATATGATCGTGGCGTAGGTGCTCGGACGACCTATCCCAAGGTCTTCCAGCATCTTTATGAGCGTTGCCTCGGTGTAGCGGGGCGGTGGCTGCGTGAAGTGCTGCTTATGCTCGATGCCGAGAAGATCGAGCTTCTGGTTTTCCGTAAGATCGGGAAGCTTTTCGTCGGCCTTCTCCGCGTCCTGATCGTCCCTGCCCTCTTCGTAGAGAGCGAGAAATCCCGGAAATCCGATAATGGAACCGGTGGCGCGCAGGGTGTAGTCCGGAACATGATCGAGCCCGACCGTTGCCTTCGAGCCCGTATCGCCCTCCGCGGCGATATCGATAGTGGTCTGGTTGATCAGGGCCGGGGCCATCTGGCAAGCGATGAACCGTTTCCAGATGAGGGTGTAGAGATTGAGCTGTTCGCGGGAAAGCGACTTGGAAAGGCTTTCGGGGGTAAGGTTTACGTCCGTCGGACGAATCGCCTCGTGCGCCCCCTGCGCGGTCTCCTTGGATTTATACGCAACGGGCTTTGCGGGCAGATAATCCCCGCCCCAGCGCTGGCCGATGTATTCCCTCGCCGCCTGCACGGCATCCTGAGAAAGACGCGTGGAGTCGGTACGCATGTAGGTGATGAGACCGACCGCCCCATCCTCACCCACCTCGATGCCCTCATAGAGCTTCTGGGCGATGCTCATCGTCTGCTTGGCCGAGAAATGGAACCTGCGCGCGGCGTCCTGCTGGAGCGTGCTGGTTATGAATGGAGGCGAGGGTTTCCTCTGCCGCTCCTTCTTTTCGACCCTTCCCACTCTGTAGAGAAGATCGCGGAGCGCCCGCAGGTGATGTTCGGCCTCCTCCTGAGACCCGATCGTGCATTTTTTCTTCTTGCAGCGGATCAACTGCGCTGTAAACGGCCATTTGCCGGAGGCCGAATCCGGCTCCGGGGTCAGCCGGGCATCGATTGTCCAGTATTCTTCCTTTTCAAATGCCTGGATTTCCTTTTCACGGGCGCAAATGAGCCTGAGGGCAACGGATTGCACTCTCCCGGCGCTCAACCCCCGCCGCACTTTCTCCCACAGAAGCGGCGAGATCATGTAGCCGACGAGACGATCGAGAATCCGGCGCGCCTGCTGCGCCTCGTAGAGCTTCCGGTTCAGTTCCAGGGGAGATGCAAGAGCCTCCTGAATCGCCTTTTTCGTCAATTCGTAGAAGAGCACCCTTCGAACCGGCTTTTCACCGGCCTCGATCTCTTCGGCAATATGCCAGGCGATCGCCTCCCCCTCCCTGTCGGGGTCGGGACCGAGATAGACGGCATCGACCTTGGCGGCGGCTTTCCTGAGATCTTCGATAACCTTCTTTTTACCCCGCATGACCTGGTATTCCGGCTTGAAATGTTCATCCAGGTCTATCCCGAGCTTATTGCCGGGCAGATCCTTGATGTGCCCCACGGAAGCTCTTACGATAAAGTCTTTCCCGAGGTAGCGTTCGAGCGTTTTTGCCTTGGTTGGCGATTCCACTATCAACAGCGATTTGGACATTTACCCTTTACCTCTTTCCACCTCTTTGCCGGCCGCTGCATATAAAATACTTTCCCGGCAACTGGGCGACAAGTCCTTGAAGCTCAAGTTCGAGAAGCAATGCGGCTGCGCGCTGAACGGAGATTTTCGCTTCATGCGCCAATTGATCGATATGTTTAGGATCCTGATCCAAAAACCGGATCAGTCCCATTCCCTCGGAGCAGAGGCCGCCGTGTTCCACAGTGGAGGCACCTTCCTCGCGCTGCCCCGCGCAAAGAACCCCCGTCCTGATGAGCGGGCGAATCTCCGCCAGGACATCTTCGACGTCTTCAACCAGTTTCGCTCCCTGCTTCAGGAGCCGGTTCACGCCCGCGCTGCGGCAGCCCTGAGCCATTCCGGGCACCGCGAACACCTCCCGGCCCTGTTCGAGCGCGAGACGGGCGGTAATAAGAGAGCCGCTCTTCTCCGCGGCCTCGACCACGAGCACCCCGAGCGACAATCCGCTGATTATCCTGTTGCGCGCCGGGAAATGCCCCGGCAAGGGGGGAGTGCCCAGAGGAAATTCCGTCAAGAGCGCTCCGGACCCGGCAATTTCCCGCCCGAGGTCCTCATTGACCGAAGGATAGCCGACATCAAGCCCGCACCCCAGGACGGCCAGAGTCCTGCCGCCCGCCCTTATCGCGCCCCGGTGCGCCGCGCTGTCGATGCCCAGGGCGAACCCGCTGACCACGGTAACCCCGCTTAGCACCAGATCAGAACATAGTCTCGATGTAAAAAGCAAGCCGGCCGGAGATGCCGACCGGGAACCCACAACGGCAATCGATACCAGATCGCGCGGTTCGATCCGCCCGGTCGAAAAAAGGACGGCCGGAGGATCGGGGATCTCGGAAAGGTTTGACGGATAATCCTCATCGCCCAGGCAGATGATTTGAATTCTGCGGTCCGCCAGGTTTTTCAATTCCAACTCGGGATCTCGGCAAAACCGTCCCGAAGACAGGGCCCGGAGAGGTTCTTCCCGGCTTTCCATCGCTTCGCACAGCGCATTGGCCCCCGCTGCGAGAATGTTTTCGGGAGATCCGAAGACCTGGAGCAGCCGGAGAAGGGACTTGTTTCCAAGACCCGGAACGAGCTTGAGCTTCAGCCAGGAGATTCGGTTATCCTCCGAATGCGGAAGACCGGAAGTGTTCTTGCCTGCGTTGCCTATCGCCCGCCCCCCCGTTCGTCTGATCTTCGTATCGCGCGTACCGATTGAAACCGTTACTATATGCGGATGCCGTATTTGTCAAATAATCACATTGCGTATACAATGGTCGTACCAAAAATCGTATCCCATGAGAGATTTTAGCACATGAATCAACCCCGGCCCCGCATTCCGCTCTCCAAACCCGAACTGCTCTCGCCCGGCGGCAGCCTGGAAAAACTCAGGATAGCATTTCTTTACGGCGCCGACGCCGTTTACACCTCCGGAAAGGATTTCGGCCTGAGGGGCTTCGCGCACAACCTCGATTCCGAGGAACTTGCCGCAGCCGTCTATATAGCACACAGGCTGGGCCGGAAAGTCTACATCACGGTAAATATTTTCGCCCGCGAACGGGATTTTAAGGAGTTGCCCACCTACCTCGAGTATCTCCAGGAGATCGGCGCAGACGCTCTGATTGTCTCCGATCCCGGCGTGCTGCTCACCGCGAGGCGCTACGCTCCGGGCCTGGACGTCCACCTGAGCACTCAGGCGAATACGACGAACTCGGCCGGCGTCCTGTTCTGGGAACAGCAGGGGATCAGCCGCGTAAACCTGGCCCGCGAACTGAGTTTTGACGAAATTTCGGAAATCGCCGTGAAATCCCGAATCGAGCTTGAGGTCTTCGTGCACGGGGCGATGTGCATGTCCTATTCCGGCCGGTGCCTCATGAGCGCCTTTCTGAACAACAGGAGCGCAAACGGAGGCTTCTGCACCCAACCCTGCAGGTGGTCCTACAGCCTTGTGGAGGAAAAGCGGCCGGGACAGTTCTTTCCGGTGGAGGAGGACGGCCGCGGAACCTACATTTTCAACTCCCGGGACCTGTGCCTGATCGAAGAACTCGGCAGGCTTGCCTCGCTCGGCGTGGCATCCTTCAAAATCGAGGGCCGGATGAAAGGCGCGCTCTACCTCGCGAGCGTTACGCGGGCCTACCGCCGGGGAGTCGACCGGGCCGCCCGATCTGCGGAAGCATTCGAGGTTGAACAGTCATGGCTGGACGACCTGCAGAGGGTGAGCCATCGTCCCTACACGAAAGGGTCTCTTTTCCCCCGCTCGGGCGAGGCCGATATCGCATCCCAGACCTCATACGTTCAGACCCACACGCTTGCCGGGCTGGTACGCCCCTGCGCAGCGCGGAACGGGGAAGGGAAAATCTGCATGGAGACGAGGTCCCGGCTCATTCGAGGCCGGCTTATCGAATTTCTCCATCCCGACGGCACATCCCGGTTCCACAGGCTCGAATCCTTTGAGGACATGAACGGAAACTCGATTTCTGAAGCCCATCCGAACAGGCTCATCCGGTTTGCGGTCGATTTCCCGGTTTTTCCGTTTCAAGTCGCGAGAATGGAAAAAGATCACTTTCTTCAGAGCATCTTCGAAGGACTTTCTTGAACTCTGCAGGGCATCGGTATAAAAGAATATACCGGCTTTTTGAGTGATTCCATGCAACCGGAGGGAACTTTGCCCAGAAAGGCCAATCCCCAATCGCAGTGCAGCGTAAAGGAGTGTCCCTTTCTTGAAGAGATGACTCATTTGCGCGAGCAGTGCCGAAAGCTCGAAGAACTCTCCTACGTGGACGGTCTGACCGGACTCTACAATTTTCGCTATATGCAGCGCTCCCTCGAAATGGAAATGGAGCGGACCCGCCGGACCAAAACCCCGACCAGCCTGATCATGATCGACCTCGATCATTTCAAGAAGATCAATACCGAGCACGGGCACGAATCGGGAAACATCGCGCTCACCTGGGTGGCCAAGATCATTCGGGACAGCGTCCGGATAATGGATATCCCATGCAGGTACGGCGGCGAGGAATTCGCGCTGATCCTGCCGTCCACATCCCTTTCCCAGGCGGTACGGATCGCGGAACGGTTGCGGGAAACGCTCGCGGCCAATCCGGCGAGCCTGATTAAAAAGACGGTTGCGCTTACCGCGAGCTTTGGCGTGGCGGTGTACGGGTATACCGACAATCTGACCGTGAGCGAATTTCTGAACAGGGCCGACCGCTTCCTGTTCCAGGCCAAATCCCTCGGCCGTAATCGCGTGTGCGCGGAGGAACCGGTTGCCGTGGTAGCGGCCGACGAAGTCTCTCCCGAGGAGAAAGCGGTTCTGTTCGGCCCGGTCGAAGACGAGAGCGAAGAACCTTCCACATGAGAGGTCCGGAAGCAGGAGGGTCCGCCCAACCCGCGCCGACCGCGCTGTTTCGAAGGTCTTTTCTCGTTGCCCCACCTTCCCTTTTCCGCCCTGTCAGGCTTTCAGCGTTTTCCGTTGCATAATCCCCGGATGTCAGTTACGCTTTAGAGTTGCAGGAAACAAGGCGGGCGAAGGTTTCCCCGTTTGCGGAAGAAATATCGAATTGGTGCGGGACAGCGGATGGAAGAACAGTGGACCGTTCTCAAGGTCCTTCAATGGACCGCGCAATATTTTGCGTCCAAAGGCCTAAGCGGCTCGCGCGCCGACGCGGAGGTGCTTCTGGCGCACGTTCTCGGCGTGGAGCGCATTCAGCTCTATTTGAATCACGATAAGCCTCTCGCTCCCGAAGAACTGGCCCTCTACAGGCAACTGATCCGCCGCCGGACCTCGTTTGAACCCGTGCAATACATCGTCGGCAGGCAGGAATTCTGGTCCCTGCCTTTCGAGGTCACGCCCGATGTGCTCATCCCGCGCCCGGAGACCGAAGTCCTCGTCGAGCGCGCGCTCGAACTGATCGGGTCCCGTCCCGCACTGGTGCTCGATCTGGGCACCGGGTCCGGTGCTATCGCGGTCGCGCTGGCGCACGAGAGGTCCGAAGTCCGGGTGCTCGCGACCGACCTTTCCTATCCAGCCCTCGCCATGGCAAAGAGGAACGCCCGGCGCAACGGCGTTGCGGACCGGATCTCCTTTGCCCTTTCGGATCTGTTCGACGCCCTTGCGGACCGTCCGCTGTTCGATGTCATCGCTTCGAATCCGCCCTATATTTCCGAAGCCGACTTTCCCGGACTGGCCCCGGAAATCACCCGGCACGAACCGCATTGCGCCCTCCGCGCCGGCTTGCAGGGACTCGACATAGTAAGGAGCATCATCGCGCAATTCCGATCGCGCCTCAAACCCGGCGGCTCGCTGCTCATGGAAATCGGGCAGGGCCAGGCGGATATTCTCGAAAAGGAACTTGCCCCGGATTTTCCGGGCGCATTTGATTTCATGGAAGACTATTCAGGCATTCGACGTGTCCTTCACGTCACCGTTTCGAGGTAGCAATGGATAAGCTTGTAATCGAAGGCGGGGTCCCCCTGGAGGGGGAAATCCGGATCAGCGGGGCCAAGAACTGCGCCCTGCCCCTCATGGCGGCAACTCTCATCGCGGGCGGCGTGCACACGTTCCGCAACGCGCCGCAACTCCGGGACATCAGGACCATGAGAAACCTGCTCGGAAACATGGGGGCGAAGTCCGAGCACGACGGGCTTCTCCGGATAGACTCCTCGGACATCCACAACCTGGAAGCCCCGTACGAACTGGTCAAAACCATGCGCGCCTCGGTCCTGGTTCTCGGACCCATGCTGGCGCGCCATCACCGCGCGCGCGTGTCCCTTCCCGGCGGATGCGCCATCGGGGCGCGTCCCATCAATCTGCACCTCAAGGGGTTGGAGCAGATGGGCGCGGAGATACGCCTCGATCACGGCTACGTCCTGGCGCGGGCCGGACGGCTGCGGGGCGCCACGATCAGTTTCGACCAGGTAACCGTGACGGGCACGGAAAATCTCATGATGGCCGCCTGCCTCGCAGACGGCGTCACGGTTATGAAGAACGCGGCGTGCGAACCCGAAGTAACGGCCCTGGCCGAGTACCTCAAGAGCATGGGCGCGGACATCGAGGGCGCGGGTACGCCGAAGATCACGGTCAGGGGCGTAAAAGAGCTGCATCCTTCCGAATGCACCGTCATCCCCGACAGGATCGAAGCCGGCACCTACATGGTCGCCGCGGGTATCACCGGAGGGAGGCTAAGGCTTACGGGCTGCAATGTCTGCCACGTCGAGGCCGTAATCCAGAAGCTCACGGAAGCCGGGCTGTGCATAAAAGCCGATGCGGATGCAATCGAAGTGGCCGGCCAGGGCGAGATCCGAAGCGTCAACATCAAGACGCAGCCCTTCCCCGCATTCCCGACGGACATGCAGGCTCAATTCATGGCCCTGATGACGCTGGGCGGCGGCGTGAGCCTTATCACGGAACAGATTTTCGAAAACAGGTTCATGCACGTTTTGGAGCTGCAGCGGATGGGGGCCGACATATCCCTTGAAGCGCGGACAGCCGTTGTGCGCGGCGTAAAGAAGCTCTCCGGCGCGCCCGTCATGGCGACGGATCTCAGGGCTTCGGCCTCGCTCGTTCTCGGAGCCCTCGCAGCCGAAGGAACAACCGAAATCGCCCGGATCTACCACCTCGACCGCGGCTATGAGGCGATCGAGCAAAAGCTTTCCGCGGTCGGCGCGAAGATCATGCGGGTGAGGGAGTGATCTTCCGTTTCCTGCCGCAATCGCGGCGGGCAAAGCACTCCTTGCTCCCCGACGCGGCTCGTCCCGGCGTCCCGGTGACGGTTCACGCGGCGGTCGGCATGGGAATTCACCTGACGGGCCGTCACGAGATCATGTCTCCGCTCCTGATGGCGACCGTGTACGAAAAAGTGCGGAAGGAGGAGTCATGAGCAGCCGAATCAGAATCCGTTCGGGCGGAGTCGTCCTGGAAGCCGAGCTGAGCGACACGCCGACCGGGAACGCCATCCGTGACGCACTGCCCCTCACTGCCGGAGCAAATACCTGGGGAGATGAAATCTACTTCGCCGTTCCGGTCTCTCGGGGGCTCGACTCGACGGCGGCGGAAACCGTCGATGTGGGCGATATCGGGTACTGGCCCACGGGACGGGCTTTCTGCATCTTCTTCGGTCCGACCCCGATGAGCCGGGGCGATGAGATCCGCCCCGCCAGCGCGGTAAATATCGTCGGCAAGGTCCTCGGAGACGCCCGCGCCCTAAGATCGGTGCGAAATGGCGACCTTATGGAGTTGGAGGTTATCTCCTGACGTGTTATTCTTATACTCGATCCGGACTTCAATACCATCGGGAGGTTAAAATGCCGATTTACGAGTATGAATGCTGCAACTGCTCCGAGCAGTTCGAAAGACTTGTTTTCAGAAGCGACGAAGCCGTCTGCTGTCCGAAGTGCGAATCCGCCGACGTTCAGAAGCGGATGTCCGTGTGCGGTTTCAAGAGCGGCGGCGACAAGGGCGCCGCGAGCAGCCGGGTGGGCAGCACCGCGGCATCGGGCTGTTCGGGCTGCGCGGGCGGCAGCTGCAGCACCTGTCACTGAGCGCGAAGAGGCGTAAAGTGACCGAACAGCGCATACGCATCGGAACCCGCGGGAGCATGCTGGCCCTGCGGCAGAGCGGGATGATCAAAGCTGCCCTGGAAAAGCTCTGGCCCGGTTTGGCGGTCGAGCTCGAGATCATCAGGACCACCGGCGACAAGATCACCGACGTCCCGCTGGCACAGGTCGGCGGCAAGGGACTGTTTGTCAAGGAAATCGAAGACGCCCTGCTGGACGGATCGGTGGACCTGGCCATACACAGCATGAAGGACGTCCCCGCCGAATTGCCCGAGGGGCTGGAAATTGCCGCGGTCCCGTTGCGCGAAGACCCGCGCGACGTCCTCATCATGAATGGACCGAAAGAAATCCGCGATCTCCCAAAGGGTGCCGTGGTCGGCACAAGCAGCCTGCGCCGAAGCGCGCAGATGCTGACCCTGCGACCCGACCTCGAGATCCGGACTCTGCGCGGCAATCTCGACACCCGTATAAGAAAGCTCCATGAAGGCCGGTACCACGCCATCATCCTCGCAGCCGCCGGGCTGAAAAGAATGGGCTGGGAGGACCGGATCACCGCCTACCTTGATCCGGTCGATTTCATCCCCGCAATAGGTCAGGGTGCGCTTGGCATCGAAGCGCGGAGCGAAGACGAACGCATTGCGCGGCTTCTCGCGCCCCTGAACCATTCCGAAAGCGGGATAGCTATTCGCGCCGAGCGAAGCCTCCTGAAGGAGCTTGAGGGCGGGTGCCAGGTGCCCATAGGCGGGCATGCCCGCATTCTGGGAGATCGCATTCAACTCTGCGGCCTCGTGGCTTCCTTGGACGGCAGGGAGGTTTTCCGCGTAATACGGGAAACGGCCGCCGAGGAGGCCGTAAAACTCGGGAAAGATGTCGCCGCCGAACTTCTGGCCGCGGGCGCCCGCAAGATCCTGGACGAAGTCTACGGGCTCGACGTCAAGACCGATAAGCAGACCTGAAGCACTGTGCGGAAACTTCCGCGCGTCCGAACAATCGTCGATTCAAGTTAGCGCAGTCCAAGACAAACTCCTCAGCCGAGAGCATGAAGTGAAAAAAGGCAAAGTTTACCTTGTGGGAGCCGGCCCCGGGGACCCCGGTCTTCTGACCATCCGCGGCAAGGATGTTCTTGAGAAGGCGGAAGTCGTCATATTCGACTACCTGGCCAACGAGGAATTCCTGAAGTACGCCCCGGCCGGCGCGGAACGCATCTACGTCGGCAAGAAGGGCGGGGACCACACCCTCAGTCAGGACGGAATCAACGCGCTTCTGGTCGAAAAGGGACGGAACAACATCGTCGTCCGGCTCAAGGGAGGCGATCCCTTCGTCTTCGGACGCGGGGGCGAAGAGGCGCAGGTGCTGGTCCGGGAAGGCATCGCCTTTGAGGTCGTACCGGGGATCTCCGCTGCGGTCGCCGTTCCGGCTTACGCCGGAATCCCGCTCTCGCACCGGGACTTCACGGCAAGCATAGCCTTCGTCACGGGGCACGAACGGGCCGACAAGGATGGAGGGGAGACCAAAATCGCATGGGATAAGCTCTCGACAGGGGCCGGGACGCTCGTTTTTTTCATGGGGGTCAAGAACCTGCCCGAAATCTGCAGGAACCTCATCGCAAACGGAAGGCCCTCCGATACGCCCGTGGCCCTCATCCGCTGGGGGACCACCCCCAGGCAGCAGACCGTCGCCGGAACTCTATCCGATATCGTGGAGAAAGTTGAAAAAGCCGGGCTGAAGCCTCCCGCGATGATCGTCGTCGGCGAGGTGGTGAAGTGCCGGGACGAGCTCAACTGGTTTGAGCGTCGGCCTCTTTTCGGACGAAATATTGTCATAACGCGCGCACGGGAGCAGGCGAGCGATTTTCGGGCTGCTCTGGAAGAACTGGGCGCAAACTGCATCGAGTTTCCGACCATCGCCATTGCCCCGCCCCCTTCGTGGGGTCCTCTCGACGAAGCCGTTCAAAGGATCGCGAGCTACGACTGGGTGATTTTCACCAGCGTGAACGGCGTCCACTGCTTCATGGACCGGCTTCTGGCGGCGGGGAAGGATACCAGGGAACTGAAGGGAGTTCGGCTCGGGGCCATCGGGCCGAAGACGGCGGAAGCCCTTGAAACGCTTAAGCTGCGACCCGACCTCGTGCCCTCGGAGTACCGAGCCGAAGCCATTCTGGATGCTCTCAGCGGGGAGGAATTGCGCGGAAAGCGCTTTCTTCTGCCCCGCGCCATGGTCGCAAGGGAAATTTTGCCTGAAAAACTTCAGGAATGGGGCGCGCAGGTGGACGTCGTCCCGGCCTATCAGACGGTCCTGCCGGAGGCGGAGGCGCCGGGCATGGCGAAGCTTTTTCGCGAGGATGCCGTCGACTGCCTGACCTTTACCTCGTCTTCCACGGTTTCCAATTTCTTTGAACTACTGGGCAAGGAAGACATCCTTGAGCACCTGAACCGCACGGCGGTTGCCTGTATTGGACCGATAACCGCGGATACCGCGAAAAAATTCGGCCTCAAGACATCCATCATGCCATCCGTCTACACTATACGGGGACTGATCGACAGCATTCTGACCCACTTCGTCAAAACGGAATGACGCAGGGGGAGCGACGCGCATCTTTCCGCCCGCCCCTGTTCCGATCGCATCGCGAGCTTTCCGGCACCGCATGCCGGGATTCGCGGCCGTATCTTGTCTCCGCTCAGCTGCGCTGCTTCCGAAAGGTTTGCTCCTCGTGCATTTCGAAGCTGCCGTCGTCCTTACGCACGATCAGCATATCGCGACCGTTGCGGTCGGTAACCCGGATGGCGCCCATCCACGGTTCGGACTCATGCGAGTGTATCTCCTTCGTCGCCTTCATCCTGGACCGGAAGAACCAATACCCCGCGCCGAGCGCAACCAGGAGCGCGGCCGGGCCGATATAGAACAAGACTTCCATTCAACCTCCTCGAATGCTCCCGATTTCTCGGGAATGCACTCCACGGGAAAATCAGATCTCCAGCTTTCAAATTAGCATTCGAAGAAGATTCCACAACTTGATCGAGCAGACAAGGGAAAAAGACGGACTAAAATTCCCCCCTGCAAACCGGCGCGGGCCTCAGTTGAAAAGCGCCGCCAGCAGCTTGTAGTAGACTCGCGAGGAGAGCAGAACCTGCTCAAAGGACACGGACTCATCCGGAGAATGCGCCCGCTCCAGCACTCCCGGACCCAGAATTACAGGTTTGGTCCCGGCGGCCCAGAGCAGATTGGCGTCGGAATGGCTGCGAAATGCCTGCGGCTCCCAGGCAAGCCGCTCTCCCGAATAGGCTTCGCGCAGTTGCTGGGCAAACTTCCCCTTCTCGGGGAGTTCGTAGCCGGAATGCACATTCATGAACGAAATAGAGCTCCGGACCTCGGGATTGTCCTGATTTGCGGCCGAAACGATATCTTCCAGCTCTATCATGATTTCGCCGAGGCGCGCGGTCGGAGGAAGATGGACATCGATCCAGACGTCGCTCCTTTCGGGCACCGCAAAACCGGACTGCGAACTTGAGAGGTCGCGTATGTTGTAGACGAGGTCCGGCCTTTTCCCCGGGAAATAACCGGAGATCTCGAGCAGGAGCCGAAGCATCGCCTCAACCGGGCTCTGGACCGGATTTGCGAGCGATGCGTGCACCCTGCGGCCTCTCGTTGTGATGTGCAATTCGATATACCCGAAATGGCTGAAGCACGGACGCATGTCGGTCGGTTCGGCGATGAGCGCCCAGGGGAAACGATATTCCCTCACGAGCCTCTTGGTCCCGTCCCCCTCCTCCTCTTCGCCGCACACGAGCGCCAAAGCCGCCGGAGGACATCGCCGCCTTTCCTTCCACAGGGCGGCGTACGCTTCGACAAGAGCCGCGCAGCCCCCCTTCATATCGGCGGCGCCCAAGCCGATTATCCGGTCATCTTCCTCGCGGCACCCGAACTGGTCAAGCTCATAGGCGCCGACCGTGTCGACGTGGCCCACCAGGACGGCGATCATCTCCGTCCCGGGTGGGATCACGAGCAGGTTTTTCCTCTTCCCGTCCACCTTCTGCAATTTCACCGGCAGACCCGCTTCCCGGAGGTAGTTGGCCAGGAAGGCGATTATCTCCTGCTCCTTACCTGTGGGGCTGTAGATGTTGATCAGGTTTCTCAGGAGCGTCAGGAGCCTCTCGGGATGATCCGCCGGGAGCATGGGTCAGTATCCGTTGTCGGACTTCCGCCTGCCGTTTTTCTTCTGGCGGTGCGGGTCGATGTTGAGAGTCAGATAGATGTGTTCCTGGGGATGGTTGAAGCCCATTTTTCGGAAGAACTGCAGGGCCGGCTCATTGTCGGCCTCGGAATCGACCAGCAGCATTCTTGCCCCGTCATCGAGCATCAAATCCCGGAATCGATGGAAAAGCTTCGAGGCGACTCCCGATTCGTGAAAATCCGGGTCGACCCCCAGCCACACCAGGTAGCCGTACTTCCAAGCCGAATGACTTTTGGTCACCGTCGTCCCGAGCACGAATCCCACAATGAGTTCCGTGTCGTCATCCGTTTCGGCGACAAGACAGTACTCGGAATCGTTCTGGAAAAAATTGATGACTTCGTATTCGTCCCAGGTCCGAAACAGGTTCGGTGCGCTCCGGGCCGTGAAAAGCCTCTCTCCAAGGTGAAAAACCGTCGCGATATCGTCGATTTGCATCTGACGAAGTGTTACGCTTGCCTTCTTTCGTTTTTGTTCCGATAATGCAGGTTGCATAAAGTCCTTACTTCTTTTTGTATCCTTTTCCCGGTCGGACCTCCCGTGCCGCCCTTGCTGATGCGAATGCGCTGGTGGCCCTGTCCGTCCGGCAAATCCGCGTGGCCCTGATGAGTTCTTTCCTCTTCAGGTCACCGTATTTTCCAAAACGTCCGCGACCGGCCATCGGCTTCTCCTTTCGCAGAACAGTGTGCATCGTACGAGTTAGCCCTAGATATACGTTCCAAAATTCAGTATACACCTTTTATTCGCGAATGAACTTCCCTTTTCATTGAAAAAAGGAGCCTATCTTGGACTTCGCAGCCCTAGGAAGCATAGACTTCTCTCTCACCTTTCTGTACAGCCTGCTAAGCATAATCCTCATCGATGTCATCCTGGCCGGCGACAATGCCGTAATTATCGCCATGGCCGTCCGGTCGCTGCCTCAGGAGAAGAGACGAAAAGGCATCATTTTCGGCGCCGGAGGAGCCGTCGTTCTCCGGCTCGCGCTCACATTCTTCATCTCGCAGCTGCTTCAGATTCCCTTCGTCAAACTTGTCGGCGGCCTTCTGATCCTCTGGATCGCGGTCAAGCTGTTCGTCCAGGGCGTGCCGGGGGAGGAGGAAAGGGAAGCCACGAGCCTCGCGCAGGCCGTCAAGATCATCATGATCGCCGACATCAGCATGTCGCTCGACAACATGCTCGCGGTCGCCGGGGCGTCGCAGGGGAATTTTTTCCTCTTGATGTTCGGCCTGAGTCTGTCGATTCCCTTGATAATATTCACCAGCGGTCTTCTTTCCATGTTGATGGACCGCTATCCGATAATAATCTACATCGGCGCCGCGGTCCTTGGAAGAGTGGGAGGTGAGATGGTCATCAGCGACCCGGCAATGCAGAACCTGCTCCACACTACCGATGTGGAGCGCTACATTTTCGAGGCGGTGTGCGCAATCGGCGTCATCGTCGTCGGAAAGCTCCTACTCAAACGGATGATCAAGAATGAGCAACCAGAGACTTTCAATTCTGAATCAGTACAGCCTAAAGAGGAATAGCGGGAATGGCAGTTCTTACGGTCTCACGTGATTTGGGCAGCGGAGGCGTCGAAGTCGGACGCGCGGTGGTGCGAAACCTGGAATACGACTGTCTCGAATACGAGACCATTCTCGCAAGGGTTAAGAAAGCGGGGCACAAGTGGGAGAAGATCTCCAAAGGCCTCGATGAGCACATGCCGAGGATATGGGAAAAGTTCGACTGGTCCTACAGAGGATTTGTAGCCATCGTGCAGTGCACGATCCTGAACGAAGCCGCCAAAGACAGGATGGTCATCATGGGACGCGGAGCAAATTACCTGCTCCAGGACATCCCGCATTGTCTGCGCGTCCGTCTCGTGGCGCCGTTGGAGAAAAGAATCGCACGAGTGGCGCAGCGCGACGGAATCGACGAAGAATCCGCGCGCTACATAATCGAGAGGACGGACCGGGAACGCGAGGGATTCCTGCACTCCACCTACGGCAGGGACGGCACAGACCCCGTCGACTACGACATCGTCTTCGACTCGGACACCATCTCCAGGGAAGACACGGTGGCGACCATCGTATCGATGCTGGAGCAGCGCGACCAGCTCAAGACCGAAGCCGCCGTGCACGACCTCAAAATGAAGGCGCTCGCATCCAGCATCAAGTCGCACCTCATCACGACTTTGCCCTTCTTCCTGCCCACCCTTGAGGTGCAAAGCGGAGAGGACGGCATTGTCCTGCGGGCAACCGTACACTTGCCTCGAGACCGCGAAATGGTGATCAAGGAAGCCCTGGCGGCAGCGGGAGACACTCCCCTGAATTTTGAACTGAGATACAGGCAGTAGCGCGGGGGGCGCGGCGTCAAGCCCGGCCGGCCACCCGGCCCAGCCGTTCAAAAACCCCGGCCATGGCTTCGCGCTTTGAGGGCATGTTGAAATTCAGCGGCGAGGGATGATACGTTACCAGAAGATCGTGGCCATGCCACCGGAACATTTTACCGTTCGCCTCCGCCATCACCGGACCGGTTCCCAGAAGGGCGCGGGCCGGGCAAAGCCCGAGGCAGACCACAAGCCGCGGAGACAGTATTTCAAGTTCCTCGATCAAAAACGGAAGGGCACTTTTGGTCTCGGACGATGAGGGAGTTCTATTCCCTCCGTCCGCTGTGAACGGCCGGTACTTGATCACATTGGTTATGAAAACCTCCTCGCGCGACAATCCCGCAAGACCCAACATGGTATTGAGGTTTTTCCCCGCGGCGCCGACGAAGGGACGACCGGCTTTTTCCTCATCTCTGCCGGGCGCTTCCCCGACAAAAACGATGCGTCCACCCTCCACGACACCGCTGCCCGGCACGAAGATCTCTCCCATCCGCTCATTGCGACCGCACGGATCGGAACGCATCCTCAAATAGAGCCGCTCAAGCCTGCTCAAGATCTCCGCATCACTCACCGCAGCCACCGATTCTCCAGTACCATATTAAAACTCGATACCCTTCTGCGCCTTCAGCCCGCGAGTCCGAAACGGATGCTTGACCTCCCGCATCTCTGTCACGAGATCGGCAATCTCGGTCAACTCGGGGGGAGCGTTTCTTCCGGTCACCACCACGTGCAGGCCCGGCCTTCTGTTTCGCAAAGCCTGGACCACGGGCTCAATCGGAAGCAATCCGTAGGAGAGCACCACGTTTAGCTCATCCAGGACCACGATCGCGTGGTCTCCACCGGAAATCTCAGCCGCCGCGAGTTCCCAGCCCGCTGCCGCAAGACGCCTGTCTTCATCCAGGTTCTCCTTTTTCCAGGTGAACCCGGTCCCGAGAGGCTTGATCTCGATTCCCCGAAGCAACTCGGCGGCGGCGAGCTCCCCATAGCTCCACGCGCCCTTTATGAATTGCAGGACGAGCACGCTCATCGCGTGGCCCGCGGCTCTCATGGCCATTCCCAGGGCGGCAGTCGTCTTCCCCTTCCCGTTTCCCGTGAACACGATCAGCAACCCATCGGAGTTCATTGCCGCATTCCTTCCGTCGAAAACGGAAAGAGCGGGCATAAGCCCGCTCAGTGTATTTCGGAATAAAAGCTATGGAATTTCGTATCGTGCTCTATGCGTCGCCGGACGAAGGAGATGAGCCCGCCGTCTTGGCGGCGCTGCTCTCGGACTTGGTCTCGGATTTCGTTTCGCACTTCGACGTGCTCTGATTCTTTCCACAATAGTCCGTGGTATACCAACCGGAACCCTTCAGATGGAAAGTACTCATCGAAATGAGCTTTCGGAGCTGGCCCTTGCAATGTTCACACTCGGTCAGGGGCGGATCCGAAAACCTCTGCATCGCTTCGGATGTCTTCCCACATTTAAGGCATTCATACTCGTAGATTGGCATGTTTCCTGACCTCCTCATCCACTTTCAATTTCGACTTTATTACGGCGGAGCACCGCTTCTTGCAATTATAAATCCAAGGTGTTTCTTGTCAAGTACAGATCCGCTATGGCGATACTTGTTGAAGCTGCCCGTTAACAACTTGCAGGATCGTGTATTGCCGTTCAAGATCGCCCCTGGGACTGGCCGTATAAACTCCCGCCACACCCTTGAAGTCTTTGGCCTGAAGCAGGCTTTGAAATACGGCGTTGCGATCGGATGTTCCCTTCACGGAGTTGCGGGCTATGAGCAGCATCATAAGCGCATCATAGGCCTGGGCCTCCAGGTAGGAGGGCGTGGCGTTGTAGAGCCTCTCGTACTTTTCACGGAACGACTTTACCTGAGGAGTGTCACTCTCGGGATAGAAGGAAGTCGCGAAGAGTGCCTGATCCACGTAGACTCCGCCCGCCTGCACCAGAGGCGCCTCGCTCCAGAGGTTCGTTCCGAGCAGGGTCGTGCCGACGATATTATTGTAGGGCAACTGCGGCGCGATGAGAGATACCGCGCTCACCTGGTCGGGAATGAAGAGGGCTTCGAACGGGGTCCCTTCGGTCGCCGACAAAGGCGCGTTTTTCTTTGCGATGTTCATCAGCTTCTGCAGCGACTCTTTGAAGTCGGTGCTCTTTTCCTTGTACGAAGCGCTTGAGACCATGGTCCCGCCCTGCTCCTGGACGGTCTCGGCGAAAATCTTGGAGAGCTTCTGGCCGTAGCGGTCCTCGGGATACAAGCAGGCAAAGCGCTCGTATTTGAGCTTCTCGCGGCAGTACCGGACAAGCGTCCGCACCAGGTCGCGGCTGTCTATGAAAACGTGCAGGGCAAATGAAGTGTCCTTGCCGTCATCCTCTTTTTGCGCGAGCGACAGAAGCGGAATCCCGTCCCTGTTGGCGAGCGGAAGAACCGCCTTGTTCGCCTGTAGCCCCAGGGGCCCTATGATCGCGAACACGCCCTCTTTGCGCGAGAGTTCTTCAAAAGACTGAACGGCTATGGTGGATTCCGACCCGGCATCCTTGATTACCAGGTTTACCTTGGAATCCGGATTCATGCCCGTCCAGTCGGTAACCGCCATATTCAACCCGCGCACGACCATGTCGCCGTATTTGGCATTGGGACCGTTAAGTGGGACGAGCACACCGATTTTATCCGGGCTGAGCGGAATCTGCGGGGCATCGACCACCTTTGTCCCCCGCAAAGCAGCCTGAATTTCCGCCGTAAGCGGATGACCGGGGCTCTGGGCCAGCGCCGCCTTCAGGCGGTCGCGCGCGGCATCCGCCTGCCCTTTTTCCTTTTCTATCGCGGCCAGGCGGTACTCGAAAAAGACGCGCATGAAATCCGACGGCTTTTTCTTGGCAAGCTTGCGAACCGCACCTTCGTCCAACCGGTTTACAAGGTCGAGGGTCGATTTGGTGAGAGCCCTTTTCTGCTCCGGAGTGTTTGCGGCGGTGAATCCGGACGCACACCAGTCAAGAGCGGTTTCCACATCGTTTTCCGAGCCGTAGAGATCGATCATCAGAGTGGCCAGGCCGAATCGAATTTCCGGCTGACTTGCGCTTGCATCCCAGAGGGGCACCGCATCCTTGGTTGCCTGCTTTTTCTTACCCATCTGGATGCGGGCGCGCAAAAGATTCAGCTTGGCCGAGTTGATGCCGTCCCACCTGGGATATGCGTAGAGCAGGTAGTCGAAATACTGAACGGCCCTGTCCGGCTGGCCCTGGTTCAGGTAGACCTCGCCGAGGGAGTTCAGGGCAGAGGCGGCCCGAGGCGTGGTGGGATATTTCTGAACGATTTTTTCCCATAGCCCGATGGCTGTCGGGAGTTTCCCGGCTTTCTGGGCCTGTTCGGCCTGCCGCCAGAGATTATCCGCCTCGGGTGGTGAAGTCGGCATGAAGACCCCCTCATCGAGAGACGGCGGTTTCGGCCCCCCGCCGCATCCGGGGAGAATCAGCGCGAGGGCAAAAACAAGTGCCAGGAAAACTTGCCTTTTCCGTACCATATAAGCCTCTATCCGTTGGCAGAACGTGGATCGTCATGATGAAACCACCGGTGCCGCAAGGGCCCGGCGTAGAAAAAAGTCAGGGCACGCATAGCGCGTGCCCTTTAATACATCGGAACGTAAATTTAGAAAAGAGCTAACGGGCGGTTTTCGTCCGTTACTTCTTGACTTCCTCGAAGTCGGCGTCGACAACGTCGTCATCGGGCTTCTTCTGCCCGCCTTCAGCGCCGGCGCCGGCCGGGCCTTCGCCCTGTTGCTGGCCCGCAGCGCTCTTGTACGCTTCCTCCGCGAGCTTGTGCGAAAGCTGCATCAGCGCATCGGCGTCCTTCTGGATGGCATCCTTGTCCATGCCCTCCATGCTCTTTCTGAGCGTTGCGATCTGGGATTCTATGTCCCCGCGGGTCTTCGCATCGACCTTGTCGCCCATGTCGCGCAACGTCTTTTCCGTGCTGTAGATGAGAGAGTCCGCCTGATTCCGGGCTTCGATCAGCTCGCGTTTCTTCTTGTCCTCTTCCGCATGCTGTTCGGCTTCCCGCACCAGGTTCTTTATCTCGTCGTCGTTCAGGCCGCTCGACGCCGTGATCTGGATGGACTGTTCCTTTTGTGTGGCCAGGTCCTTGGCGGAAACGTGGACGATCCCGTTCGCGTCGATATCGAAGGTGACATCGACCTGCGGCACGCCTCGAGGCGCCGACGGAATTCCGACAAGCTCGAACCTTCCGAGCGTCTTGTTATCCGAGGCCATCTCGCGCTCGCCCTGGAGGACATGGATCGATACCGCCGTCTGGTTGTCCGTCGCCGTCGAGAACGTCTGGCTCTTCCGGGTGGGGATCGTCGTGTTGCGTTCGATCAGCTTCGTCATAACGCCGCCGAGGGTTTCGATGCCGAGCGAAAGCGGGGTCACGTCGAGGAGCAGAACATCTTTCACGTCGCCTTTCAGCACGCCGCCCTGGATTGCCGCACCGATCGCCACGACTTCGTCCGGGTTAACGCCCCTATGGGGTTCCTTCCCGAAGAACTCCTGGACCTTCTGCTGCACGCGGGGCATACGGGTCATGCCGCCGACAAGAATCACCTCGTCGATATCGTTGCGGGAGAGCCCAGCGTCCTTGAGAGCGCTCTGCATCGGCGGAAGAAGCTTGTCAACGAGATCTTCGACCAGCGATTCGAGCTTTGCCCGGGTCAGCTTTATGGTCATGTGCTTCGGACCGGAGGCATCCGCGGTGATGAAAGGCAGATTGATCTCGGTTTCCATCGTCGACGAGAGCTCGATCTTGGCGCGCTCGGCGGCTTCCTTCAGCCTCTGAAGCGCCATCTTGTCGCTTCTCAGGTCGATTCCGTAGTCCTTCTTGAACTCGGAAGCAAGCCATTCGATGATCCGCTGATCGAAATCTTCACCGCCAAGGTGGGTATTGCCGTTGGTCGATTTGACCTCGAATACGCCCTCGCCTATCTCAAGGATGGAAATATCGTACGTTCCGCCGCCAAGGTCGAAAACGGCTATCTTTTCGTCCTTTTTCTTATCGAGGCCGTACGCGAGAGAAGCCGCCGTCGGCTCGTTTATGATGCGCAACACATTCAGACCGGCAATTTTACCCGCGTCCTTGGTTGCCTGACGCTGGCTGTCGTTAAAATAGGCGGGAACCGTGATTACCGCATCCGTCACCTTCTCGCCCAGATAGTCTTCGGCGGTCTGCTTCATTTTCATCAGGACGAACGCCGAAACTTCCGTGGGGCTGTAATCCCGCCCCCGAATCTGGATGCTCGCATCCCCGTTCGAAGCCCTGATGAGCTTATAGGGCATTACCTTGGTGTCATCCTGGACTTCCCGCGAGTCGAACTTCCTGCCTATAAGCCGCTTGACGGCAAAGACGGTGTTTTCCGGATTCGTTATAGCCTGCCTCTTGGCAACCTGGCCAACCAGCCTTTCCGAGCTTTCGGTAATAGCCACCATGGAAGGGGTGATCCGGCTCCCTTCCGCATTGGGCAATACTTTGGGCTCCTTTCCCTCCATGATCGCCACTACCGAATTGGTAGTGCCAAGATCTATACCAATAACCTTACTCATGAAATTGCCTCCTTAGAGTCCCTGAATAGTCGCGCCGTATTCTTTCCTGGTGCATATCGTTATCGAGTCCGCGGGCGCAATCGCCAGCCCCCGGCGGTTTCGGTCACCCGCTACGCGTTTTTCACATTCCGCGCCACCCCGACCATCGCCGGCCGAAGCAACCTGTCCCGCAGCATGTAGCCTTTCTGAAATTCCTTGATCACGCTCATGTCCGGATGTTCCGCACTCTCTTCCTGCATCACGGCCTCATGCCTGTTCGGATCGAAGGGCTGCCCGACGGATTCGAACGCACTGGCTCCGAATTTGGCGAGTACGTCCAGGAAGCTTTTCAGCGTCATCCGCACTCCATCGAGGAGCGCCTGGCATTTTATGTCTTCCGTCCCGTGGTCGACGGCCCGTTCGAGATTATCGACAACAGGAATGAGTTCCTTCAATAAACTTTCGTTGGCATAGGCAATGCCTTCGGATTTTTCTCTTTCCAGCCGCTTTCGCGTGTTGTCGAGTTCCGCCGCCAGACGTAGAACGCGATCCTGTGCCTGTTTGAGTTCCTCATCCTTTTTCGCCAGGACTTCCCGGACATCCTCACTTGCCGATTCCTCCGGCTCGTTTTCGGCCTGATCCCGGATTTCCTCGTCTTTGTTCCGCGTGCTCTCGCCCGGCATTAAAATTGACCCTCCTTTTCACTCTTTGCAATCCACCTCAATATAAGATCATTTCAATTGGAAAAGAGATCCCTTCTTCACTTTATCTTGGCCACTCACTCCTCGTCACTCACCCCGATCACCTGGCTCAGGAACTTCGCCGTAAATTCGACAACGGGAATGATTCGCGAATAATCCATGCGCAGGGGCCCTATCACTCCCAAAATCCCGAGCGGAGTCTCTCCGGCCCCATAGGGCGAGGAGATCAGGCTCATCTCCTGGAGCTCGTTCAGGTCGTTTTCCGTACCGAGTATGATCTGAATTCCCGAGGATGCCTTCATCGTCACATCGAGCAATCGTATGATACGCGACTTGTCCTCGAAGGCATGCAGGAGCCGCCGCATTCTCTCGACATCGGCAAATTCCGGATTGTCCAGCAGGTTCGACTGCCCCTCGATGTATATGTCGCTGTCCTCGATGGTGTTTTGTATGGCGCGTTTTGCCATCTCCAAAGCGCGCGAAAAGAGCGTATCGAAAAGCGCCTTCTCGCCTCGCATTTCCTCGAGGATGCGTTCCTTCACGCTCGAGATGGGCACATTCTGCAGCAGCTCGTTGATGTACCTGGAAAACTTGTCGAGCTCCGCCTGGGTGATTTCCTCCGGCCATTCGATGTGGGTCTGGTGCACGAACCCGGCCTTGGAAATAAGCACCACCATGACATGGTTTGAGCCAAGCCGTATGAATTCGATGTGCTTGAACCGCATCACGGTGAACCGGGGCCAAAGCACCACTCCGGCCTGCCTGCAATATTGAGAGAGCATCCTGGAGGTGCGCTGCAGGAGCTCCCGTATATCCTGGGGCCGGTTTTGCAGTATGTCCCGGATCCTCTCCTTTTCTCCTCTCGCGAGTTGCCTGGACTGCATGATGGAATCCAGATAGAGGCGCAACCCCTTCACAGTGGGCACACGACCCGCCGACGTATGCGGCTGCAGGAGAAGGCCCATTTCCTCCAGATCGGCCATGACGTTCCGGATTGTCGCCGGACTCACATTCATGACGCCGCGCTTGGAGATGGTCCTCGATCCGACCGGCTCGCCCGTCTCGATATAGTCGGTGATTACTGCTTCTAAAACACTTTGATCGCGTTGTGTGAGTTTGGTCACATCCACACCCCTCTATTGGTAGCACTCGACACTAAAGAGTGCTAGAAAAACCTAGTGCTATTCATACCCTTTGTCAAGACCAGAAAAAAAACCCGATTGTCAGTTTTTGCCCATGAGATTCCGCACCACCGGCATTGTTCACCGGACGGCAATCCACCCCATTGGGGGGGGATGCCGTTATGGGGACGGGGCGAATTGGCGGCGAGAGGGTTGGCCGCGCTAATCGCGCAGCGCAGCGTTCCTGCGGATGATCGCGGAGGTGCTGTCGTCCTGTTCCCGCCGGGTCTGCAGGAGAATGACGGAAACAATGACGAGCAGTCCGCCGAGCATTTGAAGAACTTCGAGCGATTCGCCGAGAAAAAAGAAAGCGATAAAACCGGCCGCAATGGGTTCGAGCGTTGCTGTCACGCTTGCCCGCGTCGACCGTATCAGGCTGATTCCCATGGTGTAGAGGCTGAAGGGGACCGCCGTCCCGAACACCACCACATAGAGGATCAGGACCCACTGAAACCCGGTATAGGATGTCCGGAAAGCTTCCAGAGGGGGCGTTGCGATATTCCAGAAAACAGCCGAGAACAGAATGGCGTAGAAGACGACCGTCCAGGGATCGTACCTGCGCATTCCCCTTTCTCCGTATATCGCATACCAGGCGTAGAAGAGCCCGGATAGAAGCGCAACGGACATTCCCTTCCAGTTGAGCCCCAACAGATCGAAATTATAGGCCCCCACCGCGAAATAGCATCCCAGAACGGAAATCCCGACCGCCGCTATGACCGTCCGGGTGATTCTTTCCGGGGCGATGAAGCCATAGTAGATGGTGATAAAGACGGGGGCAAGGTATTGGAGCAGAACCGCAACCGCAACGCTGATCAGGCTTATCGAATAAAAATAGGTGAACTGAAGCATCGCCATGCCCGTGATCCCCAACACCGCGAAGTAAAACAGGTCCGAGCGGGCAATCCTGAGCAGGGAAGGGTTTTTGATCAGCAAAAACAGGAAAAGAAGAACCGAGGAGAGGGTCACCCGTATCTGGACAATGTGATAGGGGCTCATTCCATCATTGAAAAGGTACTTTCCGGATGTGCCGGAAACGGCCCACAAAATTGCGGCCGCAATTACGAGCAGATAGCCTTTTCGCGGGACACTCGCCGATTCGCCTTCCATGGAGGAAATTCTCTTTCAATTCAGAATGATCCGGAGAACATCCGGAACTCACCGTTTTTCGTGGCGAAGTGGGGTATCTAACACGAAAAGGGCTGCGCAGTGAAGTCAAAAAAAATTTCGACGGGCGCAACGGCCGGGCTGCCTCCCGGAACCGCATCGTCCCGAAAAAACGCTCAACGCCCCGGTTTACTCAACATCGAGGAGTCCTGCCGCGTTTTTTCCGACGATCGCTTCCCGCTGCTCCCGGGGATTGCGCTCAAAACACTTGACCCAGTGGCCGGGCCTCCATTCGACAAGACCCGGTACGGCTTTCCCGCATTCGGGGGTCGCATCGGGGCATCGGGGCCGGAATATGCACGAGTCGCCGAGCGCGGGAAGAGGGGCTTCCCTGCTCAGGGGGCGCTGTTTCTTCGCGCTCCTCGGGTCGGCTACCGGAACGGCGTCGAGCAGAGCCCGGGTATAGGGGTGGCCCGGATTTTCGAACAGTTCCTCCGTTTGGGCGAGTTCGACAAGCTGGCCCAGGTACATGACCGCAACGCGGTCGCTTATGTGCCGCACGACGGAAAGATCGTGAGAGATGAAAAGATAGGTCAGATGGAAATCTTCCTGCAGGTCATTCAGGAGGTTAATGACCTGGGCCTGAATCGAAACGTCCAGGGCGGAAAGCGGCTCGTCGCAAATCACCAGTTCCGGATGCAGAGCCAACGCGCGGGCGACCCCGATCCGTTGCCGCTGGCCCCCGCTGAACTCATGGGGATAGCGGTTGCCGTGCTCGGGGCGCAACCCCACCACTTCCATGATCTCCCGCACGCGTTCTTTTCGCTCATCGGGAGTCCCGATTCCGTGAATGACAAGCCCCTCGCCGATGGTGCGGCCGACGGTCTGCCTCGGGTTCAGCGAGGAGTACGGGTCCTGGAATATGATCTGCATTCGCCTGCGAAAATGCTGCATCTTCTCTCCGCCGATTCCGGAGAGGTCTTGGCCGTCAAATATGACCGAGCCCTCCGTCGGCGGCTCCAGACCGAGAATTACCCTGCCGAGCGTGGATTTTCCGCATCCGCTCTCGCCGACCAGGCCGAGGGTTTCGCCTCGGCCGATCCGGAAATCCACTCCATCCACAGCCTTCACCTTTCCCATTTCGCGGCGCAGGAATCCCTTGGTGATCGGATAATGCTTTTTTATGTTCTTTACCTGGAGCAAGACTTCTTTTTCGGGCAACGAAGAGTCCTCCTAATAAAGCCAGCAACGGACCGGGTGTTTCCCCGGAGGAGAGGCCAGTTCGGGTTCCTCGCGGAAGCAAAGGTCGAAGGAGTAAGGGCACCGCGTGTTGAACTTGCACCCGGCCGGCAGGTCGAGAAGGCTTGGAACGACACCGGGTATGGCATCGAGCCGCCTCCCCTTGCCCCCCCCCCGACCGGGAATCGAGCGCATTAGCCCCTGGGTATAAGGATGCAGGGGATCTTCGAAAAGATCGTCGACCCCGGCATGCTCGACCACGCGGCCCGTGTACATCACCAAAACATGCTCGGCCATTTCCGCGATGACGCCCAAATCGTGCGTGATCAGAAGCACAGCCATCCCGTGTTCCCGGCGAAGCCGGTTCAGGAGCCCCAGGATCTGTGCCTGGATGGTCACATCCAGCGCCGTAGTGGGTTCGTCGGCGATAATGAGACGCGGACTGCAGGCGATCGCCATGGCTATCATGACCCGCTGGCGCATGCCGCCGCTCATCTGGTGCGGGTAGTCGAGCATTCTGGTCTCGGGCGCCGGAATGCCGACTTGCCCGAGCAGCTCCACGACTTTTTCCGAAGCTTCCTTTCTCGTGATTTTTCGATGACGCAGCAGGACTTCGGCTATCTGGTCCCCGACGCGGAAGACGGGATTGAGGGAAGTCATGGGTTCCTGAAAGATCATCGAGATAGCGTCACCCCGCAGGGATTCCATCTCAGTTTCGGGAATATTTAGTAAATCCGTCCCCTTGAAAAGGATCTGTCCGTCGGCGATAATTCCAGGCGGCGGAATGAGCCCCAAAAGCGAAAGAGCCGTAACGCTCTTGCCGCATCCGGATTCCCCGACTATTCCGAGCACCTCGCCCTCGGAAACGGAAAAGCTGACGGAGTCCACGGCGCGGGCCGTGCCCGCTTCGGTGAGAAAATAGGTTTTGAGATCTTTTACTTCCAGCAGAACAGAACTCATTCATTATCCTCAATGGCATCCCGCCGGAAGCGGGTCGAGTGCTTCGGTCGGCAACAGACGGGACAAGCCCCGCGGAGCCGGTGCATAGTATACTTACGGCGAGCCCATTTAACAAGTATTCGGATCGATGGCGAAAAACACCTCCCGAAAGAGACCACGAGACCACCGGTTACGAAAATTTCACACGCACCCGCAGGGTGCACAAATCGTAACCGATGTGCGCAAAAATCGTAACCGTGTAGCCTCAGGATATCCATCGCAACCATTTTTAGCTTAATTATCAGCAGATTAGAGCATGGCATGCTAATTGCCATATGTAAAGCGAACGGTTCCGGCAATTGGAGCCGACGATTTTTTCTGCGAGGGATGAAAATGTCTAGAACAATGAGCGATGCGGTATCCGATTTTCCATCAGAGGAAGCCGATATCAAGCCGGAAGTTTCGGAGCCGGCCGTTACCGGCACCGAATCAGCAGTCCAGGACACGGACGACCTTCTCTTACGCCCGGAGTTCAGGCGCAATTCCGGAACAGCCAAAAAACGGACATTTGCCCGGGACTTGATCCCCATGAACGCAAAGAATCCCGTGCTTCGACAACTTTTCGAAAAGCCGAAAACCACCGGCATTGCAGAGTTCTACCTCGCCCCTCCGAAGCAGATCGCCGTTGAAGACGGCGTCAGGGTCACGGTTCGCGGGAAGTTCATCTACGTGGGCGAGGAGAAATTCTACATCCGCGGCGTCACATACGGTCCTTTCCGCCCGGATGAGGAAGGATGCGAGTACCACGACCCGGAAACGGTCGATCGCGATTTCGCCCAGATGGCAGCAAACGGAATCAATGCGGTCCGCACTTACACCGTCCCCCCGCGCTGGCTTCTGGATGTGGCGCAGAGGCATAACCTCAGGGTCATGATCGGCCTTCCCTGGGAAGAACATATCGCATTCCTCGAAGACAGAAAAATCCCCGGAGATATCGAACGCCGCGTGCGCGAAGGCGTCAAGGCCTGCGCCGGTCATTCCGCGGTGCTTTGTTTCACCATCGGCAACGAAATTCCGGCAACGATAGTCCGCTGGTACGGACGCCGCCGCATCGAAGCCTTCCTGGAAAGGCTCTACAAGGCCGTAAAAGACGTCGATTCGGCCGCCCTGGTAACATACGTAAATTTCCCCACCACGGAATACCTCGAACTCCCGTTCGTCGATTTCATGTCCTTTAACGTTTACCTGGAAACGAAGGAAAAACTGGAAGGCTATCTGGCCCGCCTGCAAAACCTTGCCGGAGAAAAGCCGCTGGTAATGGCCGAGATCGGCCTCGACAGCATACGCAACGGAGAGGATCGCCAGGCATCGACTCTCGAATGGCAAATCAGATCGACCTTCGCCGCCGGTTGCGCCGGAATCTTCGTGTTCTCATGGACGGACGAGTGGCACAGGGGCGGGTTCGACATAGATGACTGGGGATTCGGGATAACCGATCGGGACCGCAACCCCAAGACCGCGCTTTTCAACATCAGCAGGGCTTTCTCCGAGGTGCCCTTTCCTCCGGACCTGAACTGGCCGGCCATCTCCGTGGCCGTTTGCACCTACAACGGCAGCCGCACCATTAGGGACACCCTGGAAGGGCTTAAGAAGGTAGACTATCCCAATTTCGAAGTCATCGTCGTCAACGACGGCTCAACCGACCATACCGAGAGCATAGCCAAAGAGTACGGCTTCCGCGTAATTTCCATCCCCAACGGCGGGCTCAGCAACGCGCGCAATGTCGGAATGCGGGCGGCCAAAGGGGAAATCGTCGCCTATATCGACGACGACGCCATCCCCGATCCGCAGTGGCTCACCTATCTTGCCGCAACTTTCCTGACGACCGATCATGTCGGAGTCGGAGGACCGAACATACCGCCCGCCGATGACGGCCCGATCGCCGAATGCGTCGCGAATTCTCCGGGCGGCCCCGTTCACGTGCTCCTAACCGACGAAATGGCCGAACACATTCCGGGCTGCAACATGGCTTTCCGCAAAGCGGCCCTTGAAGCCATCGACGGCTGCGACGCCACGTTCCGGATCGCCGGAGACGATGTGGACCTCTGCTGGAGACTGCAGCAGCAGGGCTGGACACTCGGGTTCAACCCTGCCGCGATGGTCTGGCACCACCGCCGCAACTCGGTCAAGACCTACTGGAAGCAGCAGCTCAATTACGGAAAAGCCGAGGGCTACCTCGAACGCAAGTGGCCCGAAAAATACAACGCCGCAGGACATGTTCCCTGGGCGGGCAGGCTCTATTTCAAGGGTTTCGAGCAGCTTCTCGGATGTTTCAGGGGCAGGATATACCAGGGCACATGGGGCAGCGCGCTCTTCCAGTCCATCTATCAGCCCGCGCCCAGCCTTTTCTGGTCCCTGCCGCTGATGCCCGAGTGGTACGTCATAATAGCCGCGCTCGGTATTTTCTCGCTGCTCGGCCTGGAATGGACGCCGCTGCTCTTCGCGACGCCTCTTTTCCTCGCCGCGCTCGCCCTGCCCGTGGTGCATGCCGTTTCCTGCGCCATGAGGCTGCCTTTCCTCAACCTGAGCAGGTCTGAGCGGATCAAGATGCGGGCGCTCACCGCCGCTTTGCACCTGATGCAGCCCCTTGCGCGGCTGACCGGGCGCATCAAGCTGGGTCTCACCCCCTGGCGCAAATGCGGCCTTGCCTCCAGCCTGGCGCACCCGCTGCCCTGGCCCAAGACCTTCACGCTCTGGAGCGAGCAGTGGAAGTCCCCGATTACCTGGCTCGAATCGATCGAAGACGGCATAAAGACCCTGAAGATGGTCGTTCTGCGCGGCGGCGACTATGACCGGTGGGACCTCGAACTCAGAGGCGGTCTGCTCGGATCGGTGCGGGTGCTCATGGCCGTCGAGGAGCACGGGGGCGGCAAGCAGTTCATCCGGGTGAAGAGTTGGCCCCGGTGCACCCCCGCGGGAATATTCCTGACCCTGCTCTTTGCCGGGCTGGGCGCGGCCGCGGCGGCCGCACAGGCATGGGTCGCCTGCGGCATGCTCAACGGCATAGCCATAGCCTTCATGATATGGGTCATCATCGAGTGTTCGTCGGCAATGGCCACGATGGTCTCGGTTTTCCGGGAAAAGAAAGAATAGATTCACGCTTGGTTCGTTCATGAATTGAAAAGGGGGACTTCGGTCCTCCTTTTTTTGTCCGGACACCAACGCAAAAGTTTGTTGAGCCCTTCCTCGGGATATGTCAATAAAGACTGACGATACGAATGACGGCTCACTGCTCGACCCAATTCTTGTTTCCAGTTAATGCGCGGGCGAAAAGCCCAACAATTCAGAACCACTTCGCGGCTCACTGCAAACCCGCGGCAAAGTTGTCACGGCCGCTCGCCGGCGGTACGGCGAATGCTCGGGGGGCGCGCGCATATGCATGAGTCGAATTGAAGGGGCGGGGCAAAACTTCCCCTATTTCGATCAGGGCCTTTGGGTCCGCACATCCCGCTTTGCCGTCCCGCGCGAGGGCGGCTGCACGCTCCGGAAAAGAGGCAATGGAGAATATTTGGCACAAAAGCTACGATCCCGATGTTCCGCGTTTCACGGAATATCCCGAAACCACGCTACCCCGGATCCTCGAGCAGAATGCGCGCAAGGTGCCGCACAATATCGCCCTGGAGTTTTTCGGCAGGAAAATCACCTACATCCGGTTGTGGGAAGACGTGCTCCGGATGGCCAACGGCCTCAAAGATCTCGGGGTGAGGGAAGGCACCCGGATCGCCATCATGCTCCCGAACTGCCCGCAGTGCGTGATTGCCTATTACGCCTCGCTGTGGCTGGGCGCGGTCGTGACGATGACCAATCCTCTCTATGTCGAACGGGAGTTGCACCACCACTGGAGCGATTCCGAGGTCGAGTTTCTCTTCGTCCTCGATCACCTCTACCCGCGTGCGGCAAAGGTCGCCCCCGAAACGTCCATCCGAAAGATCGTTACGACAAGCATCCGCGAGTATCTGCCGTTTCCGCTGAAAATGCTGTACCCGCTCAAAGCCCGCTTCAAAAGACTCTTTACGGCGGTCCCGTTCGATGGGGCGGGCATTCTCGATTTCGCCCGCCTGATCGGGGAAAACGAACCTCTTCCCGTGCCCTGCGGGGCAACACCCGATGGTGTTGCGCTTCTCCAGTACACGGGGGGAACGACCGGCACCGCAAAGGGCGCCATGCTCACGCACCGGAACGTCGTCGCAAACGTCCGTCAACTTGTTTGCTGGTTTCCCGTGCTCCAACAGGGCCGCGAACGTTTCCTCGCCGTGCTGCCCTTCTTCCACGTCTTCGGGCTGACGGTTTCGCTCAACCTCGCCACCTACACGGGCTCGGCGGTGATCATCATGCCGCGTTTCGACCCGGACCAGCTCATCAAGACGATTGAAAAGACAAAGCCCACCATATTCCCGGGCGTCCCCGCAATCTATACGGCTCTCATGGCTCACCCGAGAATCGATTCCTTCGATCTTTCATCGATTCGCTTTTGCGTTACCGGCTCCGCGCCCATGCCCGTCGAAGTCCTCCGCAAATTCGAAAAAAAGACCGGCAGCATAATCGTGGAAGGCTACGGCCTCTCCGAATGCAGCCCCGTCACCCACGTAAATCCCATCCACGGGGTGCGCAAGCCGGGCTCGATAGGCATCCCCCTGCCGGATACCCTGGCAAGAATCGTGGACGCGCAAACCGGGTCGAAGGAAATGCCGCCGGGGGAAGTGGGAGAACTGGTCGTCCGCGGACCGCAAGTGATGCGCGGCTACTGGAAACGGGATCAGGAGAACCTCGAGACAATCCGCGACGGCTGGCTCCATACCGGCGATCTCGCAACAATGGACGAAAACGGCTATTTTTTCATCGTAGACCGCAAGAAAGATCTCATTATCTCTCGCGGGTACAACATTTACCCCAGGGAAGTGGAGGAGGTCCTCTACGAACATCCCGCGATCCACGACGCGGCCGCCATCGGAGTGCCGGACGCAAAGCGGGGAGAGGCGGTCAAGGTGTTCATCGTGCCCGCAACCGGCGCAAGTCTCGGCGAGGAGGAAATCCTGCGGTGGTGCCGCGAACGGCTCGCCCCGTATAAGGTTCCGAAGACCATCGAGATTCGGGAATCGTTGCCGAAGACCCTGGTGGGCAAGGTCCTGCGCCGGGAACTCCGAAACGGATAGCGCAAAGCAGGAATGCGCGGGCGATGTCCGGGGGCCGGACCGATCCAACGGGCGCCGGGTTCCCGCAAACTCAGCGTTTATCAGGAAATCCCCAGCATGTTCGATTCCCGCAGACTCCTTCCCGAACGCAGATGGCTGCTCTTCCAGGGCGCAGTGGATTTTTTCGATTTCCAGAATGGACCCTACCCCAGACGCCAGGCGCTCGATCTGGTCGGGAACCGCTATTCACTCGACGCCTTCGAACGGATGCTCCTCCGGCGGGGCGTGTACGGGCAGAAGGATGCCCTGAGCCGGCGGGCGAAGCGTGAACTGGGCGACGCATGGCGGAGCGGACTTCTGGTCGTGGACGGGCACAACGTCCAGATAACGGTCGAAAGCCATATTGAAGGCAAACCGCTCCTCAGATCAAACGATGGAGCGATGCGGGACCTTGCGGGCATGTCTTCCCGGTTCAGACTCGGAGCCGCCGGGGAGCTTGCCATGGACATGATCTTTCGCTTTCTGGGCGAGTTCCGCCCCCGCGAGGTTGTCTTCCTCTTCGACGAACCCATGAGCCGGAGCGGAGAACTGGCGTCGATCTACCGCAGGAGACTCGGTGAAATGAGAATCCCGGGCGACGCCCGGGCGGTCCCGGTGCCCGAACGCGAAATGGTTTTAGACGACTGCGTTGCCGCAAGCAGCGACTCAGCCGTGCTCGATGCTTCCGCCCGCTGGCTCGATCTGGCCTGCCGCATCATCGATCACTCCGGTTTCGCATCAATCACGGCGGATTTCTCCGCTCTCGTTTCCCGATCCGCCCGCAATCAACTGTTCCGGGAAATCGGGCCCAGCCTCTGATGCCAATGAGAGTTCAAGATGGTACCAGGCTTTCAGACCGCGCGGAGCCTGCTCCCCGCATCCCGCACGCAGTTGCGCTGCTCATTCCGGAGCTTGCGTCGGGCCTCCCGCGATCGCGCACGGAGGGCTTATTGCTCCACTCTCTTGAATTCCCCGAGTCAAATTGAAAGACCGCACATCCGTCCCGGCTGAAAAGTCCGCCGGTCCATTCGCCCTTGTCAAATACCCCAAGCTGTGCTAGCAAAAGTGCCTCGCGGAAGAGTTTCCCCGTTGACAACGCTCATTCTCGATGAAAGGACCCGCCGCTCATGGCTGACATCGCCCCGTTCAGGGGATTGCACTACAATCAGGAAATCATCCCCGACCTCGCTGAAGTCGTCATTCCTCCATACGATGTTATATCGCCAGACGAACAGGCGGCCTTTCACGCGAAACATCCCTATAACATGATACGGCTCGAGCTCGGCCAACGTACCCCCGAAGACTCGGAGGAAAACAACCCGCACACGCGGGCGGCCGCGTTCATGAAACAGTGGGAGCGCCAGCGGGTACTGGTCCGGAATCCGAAACCGGCCCTCTACTACTATGAGATGGACTACAGCGACGCACCCGGCGTGCAGAAGACCCGCAACGGGTTCGTATGCGCTCTTCGGCTCGAAGATTTTTCCTCGGGCGGAGTGAAGCCCCACGAGAGAACCTTCCAGGCGGTAAAAGACGAGCGGTTTTCCCTCATGCGCGCGTGCAACGCCAATCTGAGCGCGGTGTTCGCTCTCTATTCCGATCCCGGCCAAGACGTCCGGAAGGCCTTGGCCGCAGGCCGGGGCGGCGAACCCACGATGTCTTTCACCGACGACTCCGGTCTCACGCACAGGGTCTGGGCCGTTTCGGACGCGGCGGCAGTGGATCGGGTCCGCTCTTTGATGCGGGAAAAGGCGATATTCATAGCCGATGGGCATCACCGCTACGAGACGGCGCTGAACTACCGGAACGCGCGACGCAGGGAAAGTGGAAGCGCCAATCCCAACGCCTCCTACGAATTCGTCATGATGTACCTCTCGGACATGGACCAGAGCGGGCTCACCATTCTGCCCACCCACCGCCTCCTCGGGAGCCTCGGCGGACTGGACCCGGAGAGTTTCCTCCAAAAGGCCTCGCCTTTTTTCGAGATCCGGAGATTCGAGACCGCAAACGGCGGAGAACTGAAGTGGAAACGCGCCATCGTCGCCGGAGGCATGGAGAGGGAAATTGCCATAGGCTTTTATTGCCGCGCGGCCGGCGCCGTTCATGTGCTATCGGCCAAAAAAGACGAGGTCGAGTCGCGGCTCAAGGCCAAAGGGATTGCAGCGCCCCTTCGCGCCCTCGACGTCGTTGTTCTCGATCAGGTGATACTCAGGGACCTTCTGGGCCTTTCGGACGAATTCCTCGCGGACTCCTCCAATATCAGCTTCACACACGATTTTGCCGGAGCGCTCGAAGCCGTGAAATCCGGCCGGTTCGACGCGGGATTTTTCATCAACCCGACCCGGATCGAACAGGTGCGGGACGTTGCGAGCGCCGGGCTGATAATGCCCCACAAATCGACTTACTTTTATCCGAAAGTGAGCAGTGGTCTTGTTATCAACCCTCTCTCACCAGATGAGGAAATACTCTGACAGAGGAAAACCGACCGCTGACATGCGACAGCCTTTTCAACGGCAGGCTCACCGTCTGCCAGGAGCAGAAGGGCTACCGCTTTTCTCTCGACGCGGTCCTGCTCGCGGGCCTCAGCGACGTAAAGCCTGAAGACCGGGTCATCGAGCTGGGAACCGGATGCGGCGTTGTTCCGCTGGTCCTTGCACACAGGCGGGCGACGGGGCGGAGGATCGTCGGAATCGAGATTCAACCCGAGCTTGCCCGTCTTGCACAGGGCAATGTCGAATCAAACGGGCTTACCGAACGCGTGGAAATCCTCCAGTTGGATCTTCGGCTGGCGGCATCCTCCTTTCCCTCCGGGAGTTTCGACCTCCTGCTCAGCAACCCGCCCTACCGGAGACCGGGCACCGGGCGCGTAAATCCCGACCGGCAAAAAGCCATCGCCCGCCATGAACTCGCGGCGACGCTACCCGACGTTTTCGCCGCCGCCCGCCACCTCCTGCCGCAGGGCGGCCGCGCGACTCTCGTATACCCCGCGACTCGACTCGGCCACCTCATCGAATCGGCGCTCGCTCAGGGCTTCAGCCCGAAACGGTTGACCCTCATTTACTCCCGTCCCGGAGGACCCGGCCGGCTTGCTCATCTCGAGGTTCGGAAGGGAGGCGGCGAAGAGCTTCGAGTCGAGCCTCCCTTTTACGTCTATCGCGAGGACGGCAAATACTCGGACCGGATGCTCAAGCTCTACGAATAATCGGGCATGGCGAAAACACCCCTTCCGATTTGCCTCGGAATTGGTTTAAATAGGCGCCGAAAGGATTTTTGAAAATGGATCTTGGTCTCAAGGACAAAGTGGCTTTTGTCGCCGGAGGAAGCAAGGGACTGGGCAAAGCCTCCGCCCTCGAACTGAGCAGGGAGGGCGCCAGGGTGGCCATCTGCTCGCGGGACAATCCCGACCTCCCGCGGGCCGTTGAAGAGATTCGCGAACTGACCGGGGGCGAGGTGATCGGAATACCCGCCGATCTCACCGTGTCCGAAGAAGCCGCTGCTTTCATCCGGAAGGGAATCGACCACTTCGGAACCGTCGATATCCTGGTCAACAACGCAGGCGGCCCTCCCGTCAAGAAATTTCTGGAAATAGACGAAGAATTGTGGAATCTTGGCTTTCGCCTGAATCTGCTGAGCACGATCACCATGACTCGCGAAGCCGTTCCCGTGATGATGAAAAAACGATGGGGCCGGATTATCAATCTGACGTCCGTCTCCGTAAAGCAGCCTATCGAGGGACTGATCCTGTCCAACACGATCCGGCTCGGAGTCGTCGGGCTTGCCAAAACCCTATCCAACGAGCTTGCCCCCTATAACATAACCGTCAATAACGTATGCCCCGCCTATGCCATGACGGAACGCGTCCGCACTCTCTCCGAGGACATTGCCCGCACGCAGGGCATTACGCCCGAGGCGGTCATCGGCCGATGGGAGTCCCAGATTGCGCTGCAGCGGCTAGGAAAACCGGAAGAGGTGGCCGCTCTGGTCGCCTTTCTCGCCTCCGAGCGCGCCGGGTTCATCACCGGCGATTCCATCCAGATAGACGGCGGCTTTTACAAGGGAATCATGTAGAGGTTAAAAATCCTATGTCCAAACGCTCTGCCTACATACGCTCAATCGGCCGCTACCTCCCCGAACGGAAGCTCACGAACGGCGATTTCGAAGAAATGGTGGACACCACAGACGAATGGATCCTGAGCAGGACCGGGATTCACGAACGCAGGATCCTCGACCCCGGCCTGGGAAACTCCTACATGGCCGCTCCCGCGGCAAAGGAATGCCTCGAACGGGCGGGAGTCGATCCTGAGGAGATAGACACCATCATCGTCGGAACGGTGACTCCCGATATGGTTTTCCCATCGACCTCGTGCGTGGTGCAAAAGGCCATCGGGGCAAAAAACGCGTTTGCCCTCGATATCAACGCGGGCTGCTGCGGATTTCTCTATTCCCTGACCGTTGCCACCCAGATGATAGAATCCGGGCGAATGAACAAGGTGCTCGTGATCGGCAGCGATGTCATGAGCACGATTACCGACTATACCGACAGGAACACCTGTGTTCTTTTCGGAGATGCCGCGGCGGCGGTGCTTCTGGAAGCGTGCGGCGAACCCGGATATGGAATTCTTGATTTCATCCTCCATACGGACGGGGCCGGGGAGGAACATCTGTACATGAAGGCGGGGGGAAGCCGCAGGCCGTCCAGTCTCGAAACGGTCACGAACCGCGAGCATTTCATCCATCAGGACGGGCCAAGCGTTTTCAAGACAGCGGTCATCGAGATGGCAAACGTCTCCGCTGAAATACTCGAAAAGAACGGCCTTACAGGCGATGACATCAGTCTGTTCGTGCCGCATCAGGCGAACCACCGTATCATCGATGCCGCCGCAAGGCGCATGGGCATCGACAAGGGAAAAGTCGTCATCAATATCTCGAAGTATGGAAATACGACCTCCGCGACCATTCCTCTCGCGCTCTACGAAGCGGTCGTGGAAAAGACGCACAGGGTTACTCGGGGCGACTATGTCGTGATGTCGGCATTCGGGGCCGGCTACACCTGGGGCAGCATCCTGCTCCGCTGGTACGAGTAGCGACAGCCTTCAGGGAGAGTCCTGATACGCAGCTGCGTTCAAGAATGTTCCAGGGAACGCTTTGAAAAGCGCGGGGAGCTGTCCCCCCCCCTCGCCGCTACACGGCTCATTTTGCGGGGGTGCGGGGGAATCATTCCCCCGCTCTTTGATATCCTGAGTGGCATCAACTTGAACGCAATCCGGTGTAAATCCACGGATCAGGGGATGTTCGAGGCGGAGACTATGGAACAACCTAAGAAACTTGCCGTAAAATCGAAGATCTGGATCGAAGATGAGAATGGAGGCGCCGTATTTGGGGCCGGCCGCCTCTATATTCTCCAGGCGGTCGCAAAAAGCGGCTCGATTCACTCGGCCGCATCGGAGCTGCACATGAGCTACCGTGCGGTGTGGGGGAAGATCAGGGCTACGGAAAAACGGTTGGGGCGGCCGCTTCTCGACAAAAAAACGGGAGGCGTTCAGGGGGGCGGCTCGATGCTCACGCCTTTTGCCATGGAGATCATCAAAAGATTCGAAAAGCTCTCGGCACTCACCAGAGACTCCGCAGACGAACTCTTCCGCGACCTCTTCATCACGGACATGCCCGAAGCCTCTCCTCTTCCTCCTGAAGCAGATCCCAAGACCGACAAACAATAGTGGGGGAGATCCCCGGAACAATTTCCGGCTCTCCCCCCGTCCCTTTTACGGAACTCAGCCGAGCACTTCGCTTCTGGACCTGATGCGGTTCAGCTCCTGCCGCCTGAGATCCGTCAAAGGCTGGTCGAGGCACGCAAGGATTGCCTCCGCCGCATGAAGCGAAGAGTGAATCCGCGGCACAAAAACAAAATCGGCGCCCGCCTCATAGAGTTCAATGGCCGACTGCATGGTGTTGGCGGTCACGACGACCTTGGCATCCGGGCAGAGGCGTCTGGCCAGACCGAGTATTTTCTCGTTCGTGGTTCCGCGAAGAATCGAGTCGGGAATGGAGCTCACGATCACCTTCGCGCAGTCGATATGGGCGTGCTGCAGGGTGTCAACACTCGCTATGTCGCCGTAGATGCACGAGACGTTGCGCTTGTTGAGTTCCGAATGGACAATCGGGTTGAAGTCGATGACCAGCATCTTATCCGTGACATTGTCGACCCGCTTGGCCTGAAGCGTTTGGATTTCGCAAAGGATCGAACTCGCCTCGCGGAAAAACCCGAGAAAGATGACGTCCTTGGGTTCCTCCACATCCCCCGTGCCGGTCTTGACGTCCCCGATATCGCGTATGCCGACCAGGCTCAAAAAGGATGCCAGACGCTTCTGGATCTGATGATTGTACTGGATCATGTACGTCGAAAGAACCGAGGTCAGAGCGAACACGAAAGTCAGAATTCCGACGATATGCGCATCGATATGCTTGAACTGAAGTCCCAGGACCGCGATGACCAGGGAGAACTCGCTCATCTGCGACAGGTTTATCGATGGGATCAGGCTTGCCCGGAGGCCGTTTCTCAGGAGGTAGAGAACCGGGAAAATCGACAGGAGTCTCGTCAGAATCAAAAAAACGGACAGCAGCGCCGCGTAGGAGACGAGCGAGAAAGTAGGCATCGGAATGGACAGCCCGAGGCCGACGAAAAACAGGGTCACGAAAAAATCCCTGATGTTTATCACCTTTGAAATGACGTCAACGTTGTACGGAAATGTCGACAGGGATATGCCCGCAACGAGTGCTCCCATTTCACGGGAGAGCCCCATTACGCCCGCGAGCCCGGCAATAAGGAAACACCAGGCGATGGCCGTAACGAGCAGCAGTTCCGGAATTTTGGCGACGAACGAAAAAACACGGGCAAGCAGATACTTGCTGATCGCAAGACTGACAAGGACAATCCCCGCCCCTTTGACAAAGGACAGAAGGATGCTCGATATTTCGGGATTGAGAAGGTTCGGCTGAACGGAAAGAAAGAGGATCGCCCAGATATCCTGGAAAACCAGAATGCCAAGGGTTATCCGCCCGGGCAGAGTCGTCAGCTCGAATTTGTCGTAGAGCAGCTTCACGACTATCATGGTGCTGCTGAGGGAGAGTGCGACCGCCAGGTACAAGGCGTCGAAGCGCCCGTTGCCGAGCTGGAAACCGATGAGAATAAAGAATCCGATTCCCAGAAAGGCACAGAGCAGAAACTGGGAAACTCCGGAAACCACAAGAGTGCGGCCCGCCGACAGGAGTTTTTTCAAATCGATTTCGAGACCGATAATAAAGAGAAGAAGGATCAAACCGATCTCCGATATGAGACCGATATTCTCCTCGCTTTCGATCAGACCGAATCCGATCTTCGGCCCAAGGGCAATTCCCGCCAGCAGGTATGCAAGGATCAGCGGCTGCTTCAAGGCTTTAGCTATAAGTGCAAAAGCAGTTGCAACTATGATTGCAAGTCCTATGTGAGATAATAAATCAACTTCATGCATATTCAGTTAATTTCCCGATTCGTCGACGTGCCTATATCCCGGCTGAATTTGATGAATATTTTTTACAGAGATCGTTTTTTCCGAAATACATTGATATCTCAGCACTATAAACAAGAGGCCCACGGTTCTTCCCAACTCAAGCGCAACAAATAAACCGCGCAACTCGAGCAAGGTGGGAATCGCACGGAATTCGGAGCTCCGCGAGGCAGCGACCTGGTAATTGCACCGTGGCCGTGCATTACCTCACATGCGGAGGATCTCGGGACGAACACAGGAAAGGATAGCATCCTTGTCTTATTACTGTCAACCGGAGCCGGGAACTGCTCGGAGTCAAGACTGTACCAAAAAACGCTTTTAAAAAGTGTGGGGAGCCTGCTCCCCACACCCCACACGCAGCTGCGCTGCTCATTTGGGCTGCGACAGAAATCCCGAGGGGGCGCGGGGGAAATCATTTCCCCCGCTCTTTGATGTCCTGAGAGGTATCAACGTAAACGCAATTCGCACCGGTTTTCGCTTGCATGAAAATGCACAAGACTAGCGCACGTTGTGAATCGCTGAACGCCGCATTGACTCATGGTGGAATATGGTTACGAATCACGCATCAGGTTCATTTTTCATTTCAGGAGGCCACATGCTGCTGGAGTTGGATGGTGTCGAATTCGAAATCCGCCAGGGGAGGTTCGTCTGCATCGACAAAGGAACCGCGAGCCGGTTCTGTGAATGGGAAAGCATGACACCGCGCCTTAGGAAGGCATTCACAAATCTTCAGGCGGACATTCTGAAGCTTGTGGAAGACTTCCTCCTATCCGAAGATTTGGGGGGCGAATTTACAGCCATTTCCGAAGAATACAGGCTCGTGGAGCCCGAGCCCTGCCCTTCCAGAAGAACTCTCTAGGAGGTCCACACCGGAGGGGCCTTCCGCAACACCCCTCAACTTCCCGGTCCGCCTCAAAACGCACGGCCGGCGGCCTCTATCGAGTCGCCGCCGGCCGCTTACCGGACTTGCCGATTTATGATTGCCTTTGCGCTTTGATTTCTACCGCTGTTTGAGAAGATTCCGGGCGATCACGAGCCTCATGATTTCGTTCGTGCCCTCGTAGATCTGGGTGATCTTGGCGTCCCGCATGTACCGTTCCATCGGGTATTCCTTGCAATAACCGTATCCCCCGAGGACCTGCACGCCCTCCACGGTCGACCACATCGCCGTATCCGAGGCAAAAAGCTTGGCCATGGCCGATTCCTTTTCATAGGGCTTCTTGTTGTCCTCGAGCCATGCCGCGCGGAGGATCAGCAACTCGGCCGCATCGAGCTGCGTTGCCATGTCCGCGAGTTTCCACTGGATCGCCTGGAAATTGGAAATGGTCTGGTTGAACTGCTCGCGCGTCTTGCTGTATTCAATCGCCCCCTCCAGCGAGGCTCTTCCGATCCCGAGCGCTTGGGATGCTATGCCGATCCGGCCGCCGTCAAGCGTTGTCAGCATCTGCTTGAATCCCTCC
>JAJFVB010000081.1 GCA_021372055.1 Desulfobacteraceae bacterium
CAGGTCGAGGATTTCCGCTTCGAGGCAATCCGGACGCGTCGAAAACCTGATGCCCGTAAAAATCCCTTCGGCCACCTTCCGGGCCGCAGCCTCGAGGATCGCCTCCAGGCACGGCCGGTCCAGGGCGGTAAAGGTTCCTCCGAAAAAAGCTATCTCTCCCGGCCTCCCGCCTTCGCGGACGTGCTCCGAAAAAGCGGCCATGGCCGCCGCGGCATGTCCGGCGAGGTCATCTCCTCTCGGAGCTGCCGATGCTACCGCGTTCTGATTGCAATAGACACACTGGAATGGGCACCCGGCGTGGGGGAGGAAGACAGGGAAGATGGATCTTTTAGCTGCTGCCATCGGCGCTGAGAAGTCCCGGGTCCTGTTCTAATTTCGCTATGGCCCAGCGGGCGGCTTCCTGCTGGGCTTCCTTTTTGCTCTTGCCCGAGCCGTGAGCGAGCACTCGCTCGCCTATGGCAACCCTCATGTGGAAGGTCTTGTCGTGGTCGGGGCCCTCTTCGGCTTCGAGAAAATAGGTCGGCGTCAGCTTGATCCTGGCCTGGGTGAGTTCCTGAAGCTGCGTCTTGTAATCCTTGTCCAGGGCCTTGAGGAGAAATTCCTCTTCCCTGCGCTCAAGGTACCTGTGGAACATTTTCTTCACGAGGACGACCGCCGCATCCAGCCCGCCGTCCAGATAGACCGCCGCCAAAAGGGCCTCCAGCGCGTCGGCCAGAAGCGAGGCTTTCTGCCTTCCGCCGGAAAGCTCTTCGCCTTTTCCCAGCAGGAGGTATTCCCCGAGATTTACCGTGGAGGCGATCTGGGCCAGTTCCCTCTCGTTTACGATCGAAGAGCGGAGCCGCGAAAGCTCGCCCTCGTCGCAATCGGGAAACAGATCGAGAAGGAGATGGCTTATGGCCAGGCCAAGAACGGAATCGCCGAGAAATTCGAGTGTCTCGTTATCCGCCGGCACATCGTGATTTTCATAGGCGAAAGAACGATGGACCAGCGCGCGAAAGAGCAGTTCAACTTTCTGGAACCGATAACCGAGTTCGACTTGCAGTTTTTCAAGATCAATTGCTTGCGGCATGGCACTATGCTAGATTAGAATTTAATATTGTTCGAGGGAAGCCCTGTATAATGCTTCGCCGTCATGTACGCCGACATTGCGCACACTCAACAAGTCTGAGTCGAGTCTATTTTGACTCAAACTTAACGGATTGGCAAATATGCTTATCTGGTTTGGCGCCCCTTCCGTGAATTTCTCCAGATTTCTTCTTCTGGACCGAGACGGGGTGATCAATATAAACAGAGCCGATTACGTGAAAAATATCGAGGAGGTCGAGTTTTATCCGGACGCTCTCGAAGCGCTCGGAATACTCCGTTCCAGATCCGTGGGCGTCGCCCTGGTCAGCAACCAATCGGGAATCCACCGTGGGTTTATCTCATGGAAAGATTTCTGGGAAATGCATGAGGGCGTCGTACGGAAGGTCGAGAGTTGCGGCGGCGAGATTTCGGCTGCTTTTTACTGCCCGCACCGCCCCGACGAGAATTGTGAATGCCGCAAGCCGCTGCCGGAAATGATACTATCCGCCTGCCGTTTTTTCCGCATCAGCCCCGAGAGGACGTATTTTGCAGGGGACCGCGAAACAGATGTGAGAGCTGCGGCCAATGCGGGTTGCGAAGGCATACGAATCTGCCGCGAGGGCATCGGACCTTCCCCGGAATGTTGCGAATCGGGCGCAAGGTGTTATGAAGATTTACTCCATACCGTTCTCGATCTGTTTCCGGAGAGCGGTTGAGCCGTAAAAGGCATGTATTTCGGCTTGTCCCGCAAGTGTTCGTGTTCGTGTTTCTCTATCTATTTTCACCAAGCAGAAGGGATTAAAGCATGTCAGCATTTGAAAACAACCGTTACGCAACCCTGCTCAAACAAAAAATGTCCGCAGAGAGCTATCGCAAACTAAGTGACCTCGATAATTTGAAACTCTTCGAGTTCGTAGGCGAGTATGTCGAGCTGTGCGAGCCCGATTCGGTTTATATGTGCGACGACAGTAACGAGGATGCGGAATACATTCGGAAGATGGCCCTCAAAAACGGCGAGGAGCGCAGCCTCGCTCTCGGCGGCCATACAATCCATTACGACGGATCCGACGACCAGGGCCGTGCCCCCGGCGCGACGAAAAACCTTGTCGGCAAGGACCTGCTTCCTCTCATGGGCGCTCTCCAGGCCAAGGACAGGGACGAAGGGTTGGCGGAGGTCAAAGAGATTCTCAAGGGAATCATGCGGGGCAAAGAGGCCATTGTGAAACTGAGCTGTGAAGGTCCCACGCACAGCGCCTTCTCGATGGCTTGCGCGCAGATCACGGACTCCTTCTACGTTTGCCACTCCGAGGAACTGCTCTACCGCCGAGGCTATGAGCAATTCCAGCGGATGCAGGACAAGAACAGATTTTTCCGTTTCGTGCACAGCGCCGGCAAGCTCGACGAGAACGGCAATTCCGTCGAACTCGACAAACGGCGCATTTACCAGGACCTCCAGGACTTCATCGTGCTTTCGGCCAACAATCAGTACGCGGGCAACAGCGTGGGCCTCAAGAAGCACGCCATGCGCCTTGCCATCAAGCTCTCCGGCATGGAGGGGTGGCTGTGCGAACACATGTTCGTCATGTCCGTTCAGAATGAGCGGAAAGGACGTACGACCCACTTTTGCGGGGCCTTCCCGTCCGCCTGCGGAAAGACCTCGACGGCGATGCTGCCCGGCGAGAAGATCATAGGCGACGACATTGCCTACTTCCGCAACGTAAACGGTGAGTTCCGGGCCGTGAACGTTGAAAACGGGATTTTCGGCATCATCAAGGACGTCAACGCGGAAGACGATCCCCTGATTTTCAAGACTCTGAAGACCCCGGGCCTCGAGATCATTTTCTCCAACGTCCTTACCGGACCCGACAATCAGCCGTACTGGCTCGGAATGGGCCTGGATCATCCCGGCAAAGGCAAGAATTTTTCCGGGGAATGGGTTGAAGGAAAGCGCGACAAGGAAGGCAACCCCATCCCGTTTGCTCACAGCAACGCGCGCTACACGCTCCGGCTGGGTTATCTCGAAAATATCGATCCCGCATACAACAACAAGGAAGGCGTGCTCGTCCAGGGAATCATCTACGGCGGCCGCGACAGCGACACTTCGGTTCCCATCGAAGAAGCTCCCGACTGGGAAAGCGGAATCGTCGTCAAGGCCTGTACGCTCGAATCGGAAACCACGTCCGCAACCATCGGCAAGGAAGGTGTCCTGGTCCCGCAGCCCATGGCCAACATGGACTTCATCAGCTACCCGATCGGCCAGTACATCACCAACAACGTGCGCTTCGTCGAAGGCATTAAGCAGGTGCCTCGAATCTATGCCGTCAATTATTTCCTGAAAGGCGACAAGGGAAAGTTCCTCACCAGCAAGCTCGCCAAGAAAGTCTGGATTCACTGGGCCGAGCGGCGCATCCACAACGAGGTGGGTGCTCACAAGACTCCTCTGGGGTTGATTCCGATTTACGAGGACCTCAAGCCCATGTTCCGCGACATTCTCGACGAAGACTTCCCGGAAGAACTCTACAGAGAACTCTTCAAGTTCCGCGTCGACCGATGGTCGGCCAAGCTCGGCAGGGCCATCCGGTTCTACGAGCGCACGGCTCCGGACTGCCCTCAAAAGTATTACTCCGTCTGGAAGGCGACCATAGACAGGCTGGGGCAGATCAAAAAGGAATACGGTTCGTTTATCGCTCCGGGCGATTTCAAGTAAAACCGGCGGAGTTCCGGCCAAGCCCGTCCATATCCTCCTCCGGCTGTATTCCACGGATCTGCGCTGTTCTTTATGCTATATAGTCCGTCCCCGCGCTTTACGGCGCGGGGACACAATCTCGTCGGGTGCCCCGTCCTCTTTCGGGCGGGCGCCTGACGTTTTTTCAGCCCAAACGTCCTTTTTGTACGCATTTGCGTTCAAGAATGTACCAAGGAACGCTTTTGAAAAGGTGGGGAGTTCGCCCCCCCCCACGCCGCTTCGCGGCTCATCTTTGCGCTGCGGGGGAATCATTCCATCCCCCCGTTCTTTGGTGTCCTGAATGGCGCAACTATCTACTCTTTGGCTACTCTCTGGATCGAGCAATGTTTTTTCCGCCGTTTTTGATCTTTTTTTTCTTCGTCTTTGTCTTTCTGCTTCTCATCGTATTCGGCCTTATCCAGCTGGGGCTCTTCACGTGGGCCTTTTCGCGGATAGGGATTGCTCCCGAATATCTCTTTTCGCTCCTGTTCCTGTGCATCATGGGGAGCATGGTCAATATTCCCCTGCGCCGGATTCCTCTTCAGGACGATGTGGACGAATGGAAAACCATCTCCTTTTTCGGAATGCGTTTTCGGCCCCCCACCACCCGTCATCCCAACGAAATGGTTTTGGCAATCAACGTGGGCGGCGCGATCATCCCGGCGATTCTTTCCCTCTACCTGCTCCTGAACTCCCCCCATCCGATTCGCATGATTCTTGCGCTGGGTGCGGTCACCTGTGTGGTCTACAAGGTCGCGCGCCCGGTTCCCGGCGTCGGTATGGCGATCCCCTGGCTGATTCCGCCGATCGCCGCCGCCCTCGCCGCCATCATCTTCAACTACGGGTGGGCCGCTCCGACAGCGTATATGTCGGGCACCTTGGGCACTCTCATAGGAGCCGACATCCTCCACCTCAAACATCTTAAGCAGTTTCGGGCCCCCGTTGCTTCGATAGGAGGAGCCGGAACTTTCGACGGCATCTTTTTGACCGGCATTATCGCCGTCCTCCTCGCTCCAATTGGGACGTGAAAGGAGATGGGTCGCGGTTGCATTCCTGCTTCCGATTGGGTAAATACATCCGGCTGGGCAGTGTGAAAATTCAACACAGAAAGGTACGCCATGAAGAGTCCGGTTTACTTCACGAACCTGAGATCGGGATATGACAGAAGCCTGCTGAAAAAGGTCCTTATGCTTGCCAGGGCCGCCGGGATGGAGGATATCGTCAGGAAAAACGCCCTTACCGCTATAAAGATCCATTTCGGCGAAAGGGGAAACACGTCCTTTATCAGGCCCCTTCTCGTGCGGCCGCTCGTAGATGCGGTCATAGAATCCGGAGGCAAGCCCTTTCTGACCGATTCCGGGACCCTTTATGTCGGAAGCCGCGGGAATGCCGTGGACCATCTTACGACAGCGGTTCTGAACGGGTTCGCCTACTCGGTTGTCGGAGCGCCTCTTATCATCGCGGACGGCATCGACGGACGGGACGAGGTCGCCGTTCGCGTAAACATGAAAAACTGCAAGGAAGTCTACATCGGCTCGGCGGTCGTGCGTGCCGAATCGCTTATCTCCATTGCCCATTTCAAACTGCATGAAGCGTCGGGATTTGGCGGGACGATCAAGAACATCGGCATGGGAACCGCTTCCAGGAAAGGCAAAATGGCCCAGCATTCGGAGGTTGCCCCCGAGGTCATTTCGAAAAAGTGCATCGGTTGCGCGCTGTGCATGGAGCAGTGCGCACACGGGGCAATCAGCATTCGTGAGCGTCCGGACAACATGCCCTCCCCCAAGCCTTCGGTGGACAAGATCATGCATATAGATCAGGAACTGTGCGCGGGATGTGCGCGCTGCATCCACGCATGTCCGCAGGGAGCCGTGACGATAAACTGGGAAAAGGACCTGCCGCGTTTCATGGAGCGCATGGTCGAATATACCGCCGGGGCGCTCAGGGGCAAAGAAACGCGCTCCCTTTTCATCAATTTCCTGACACAGATTTCCCCGGCCTGCGACTGCTATCCCTTTTCCGATGCACCGATCGTGGCCGACATAGGGATTGTGGCATCGCGTGACCCGGTTGCAATCGATCAGGCATCGGTGAACCTTCTTAACGCTCAGCCGACGTTGTACTCATCGTGCCTAGGAGAATCCGGAGCAGCCCAGTCGCAAGACAAGATAAAGGCGGTCTATCCCAAAGTCGCATGGGAACATCAACTGGAGTATGCCGTCAAACTGGGACTCGGGAGCAGAGAGTACGATCTCATCACCATGTGAGACGGAGGTGCTCCGAACTCGGACAAGACAGGCTCCAGTGCAGGCATCGGGGCGTTGTTCTTCGACGGCATGTGCGATGTGAAATGCCTTGCATTGGCTTCAGCGCATGTGCCGCCGACCGAACCTTCCACAAAACCGGAAAGGACTTCCGCCTGAATTCGTTCACCGCTTTGAGGTGCGGCAGGGGGCGCTACTAGGATATCGTGAACGTCTTTTCAAGGAATGGTTGCCAACATCGCAAAAACAGTATATAAAATGCTTTTCGGAAGCGCCAAGCTCACTGGTGGGGCTCCCGGACTTCAAATCCGGTGTGGGGGCGTGAAGGCGTTCCCAGGTGGGTTCGATTCCCATGCGCTTCCGCCATATTTCCTTTAATCCCGCCTACTTACAGGCCTTCGATGTGACAGAATATCCGTCACTTTTCCGTCACCCCTTGCAGCACCGTAAACTGATTTCACCATCTTGGGATTTGGCTGAAAATATCGGCTGAACGCTTCATTGGTAGAGATCCGGCTGGAGGTCTTAATCTGCTCCGGAGTGAATTCTTCACAGAGCGCCGAGACCGATGTGTGTTTTGTTCCGGGATACAGACTCACCCCGCTTACTCCAACCGCTGCACAAGCTCTCCCCCACCACGCCGCAAGAAAATCATGCCGGAACTGCGTGCCCGGCACCATGCGTTTCATATGCGTGGTCGTCCATCGAGTAGGTTTCAAGGGGATGTGCCGGAAGAACGGCAATTCCTGATCCAAGGATCTCGGCAGGGAGTGGGCAAGTTCCACGTCTTCCACTAACATCGGAATGACTTTCCCTCGGCCGGTCTTGTCGTGCAGAGGCGGAACAACAAAAACCTGTCTCTTGAGATCGACGTTCTTTTCCTTCAGCGAGAGCATTTCCTTGGGTCGAATGGAAAAGTACGTTGAGAGCCATTTCACGCTGATCCAGATACGTGGGTTTATTTCCCACGTTAGCTCACGCAGCTTTTCCAAGACCCTGAGTTGCGTGTCCTTATCCAAAAGACTGCGCATTTCCATGACAACGTCAATCGTTGGAAACTTCGGCATCTTCTCAATGTCTTCACGATCTACGAGCCACTGGAAAAAATCGTGCAGAGCGGATCTAGCATTTGCCCTGGATTTCGATGAAAGATGCTGCAAGTCTTCAACGAGAAACTTCTCAATCTCTTTAAAGCCAATCGTCTTCACGTTCCTGTTGCCCCACACCGGAACCGCATACTTGTGAGCGTACAACTTCAGGGGGCGAAAAGACTCCAGTGTAAGCTTTTTCTCTTTCCTGGAAAGCCACTCTTCAACCAGAGTTTGATACCCGAGCGGACTGTCCGCTCTGTAATCCCGGTGGTCAAATGTGCCCTCTTCGATCTTGAACCGAAGGCCATCAAGAAAACGCCTTGCAAGTCGATACGATTCAAGGCCAGAT
>JAJFVB010000086.1 GCA_021372055.1 Desulfobacteraceae bacterium
AACACGCGATAACGCACAGCAGGTGGCGCAAGAACAAGTAGGCAGACACCCTGCTCGCGCGAGACATTTCCGGGAAAATTTCAGGACACCCCGGCTCCCCTCCTCGACATCAGGAAGATGAGCAGGCTCTCCACAACTTCCGCCATGAATTCCAGGTCCAGGGTTTTCATCGTGTCTGCCGGAAGGTGGTAGTTCGGATTGCGCAGGAACGAGGAATCCGTCACCATGACCGCCTTGTATCCCCGGCTCCAGAAAGAGGCGTGATCGCTTCGCCGCACCGCGGGCAAGATCCAGCCGTTCAGGGGAACGCTCAGAGACACCACCGGAAGATCCGGGTTTTTCGAGAAGCTCTCCCGCATTTCCTCCACGAGCACCCGCGATCTCCGGTTGCCGACTATGGAGATGAAATCGCCCCGGTCGGGAAATCCGAAGCGCCTGAGCGCCAGGGGATAGGTCTGGCTCCCCGGCTCGCGGCGGCAATACCCCACCATTTCAAGACAGATCATCCCCTCGGTCGATTCCGCCCGCGTCCGCATCCTTTTCGCGTGCACCCGGCTCCCCATGCAGCCGTTCCAGTAGGCGGGGTACTCCTCCAGGGCAAAAGAGACGAACTTGACCGCTGCCGGCGGCGAAAAACCGCTCTGCCGCATCGCCTCCAGCTGCCTTGCGACTTCGAGCTGGACGGCGATCGCGCTTGCGTTGTCGTCGGCCCCGGTGGTTCCGAGAACGCAGTCGTAGTGGGCGCCCACGATGAAAGTCCCGGCTGCGGCTTCAGGATTTCCGGAAAACGCGATCACGTTCGTCGCGGCGAAGTCATGACACGGGTAGTGCTCCAGTTCCGCCCGGAGGCCGTTTTCGCGGTGCACGGATTGGATGTAGCGGGCGGTTTCCACCAGCTTGTCCGGTGAGAACATGGTGCGCTCGCCGATCTCTTCGGTGATTGCCCGGAGATGGTCCTTGAGGCGTGAAACGGTTTTCGGGATGTCGATCAAAGACATGGCCGGATTCCCGTGCGATGGGGTTTGATACCAATGAGCGTTCAAGATGATACCAGGCTTTCAAATCGTGGGGAGCTTGCTCTCCGCACCCCACACGCAGTTGCGCTGCTCATTTCGGCGCTTGCACCGGAGCGCTTGGCCTGACGCGCATGCGCGTCAGGCCGCGACAGAAATCCTGAGGGGGCGCGGGGGAAATCATTTCCCCCGCTCTTTTCCATTAGTTCTATCTTGAACGCAAGTTAGTATGACGAGGGCCTTCCAGCGCGGGAGCGGAGTGGGAGAGAGGGAAGAAGTGAAGTCGCGGGGGATGGTGATGCGGCGGCGGTACGCCGTCTCCACCCGTGAGGGCTAAAAGAGAAAGGAATCGACCGGGGCATAGTCGTCCGTAAGCAGAGGCATATCCTCGGCAATCGGTTTTGTCCACAGATGGGTGAGCATGGCGCGGTATTCCGGGTTCCGAGCGTCCGGTCCGTGCGGTTCCCGAGGCGTGGGGGCGGCCACGAGCATGACATTCTGGCAGACCCGGCCGTCCTCGGGGTCTGAGACGGGGAAAAGCCGGATATACGGGAAAACCGTCTTGTATGTTCTGTATTCGGCCCGCAGGAAGCGCCCTTCATCCCCTTCGATGCCCGAGATAAGATTCAGGATGACCACGCCGTCGTCGGAGAGCCTTTCGCGGATCTTCCCCGCCGTTTCAAGGGTGGTGACGTGAAAGGGAATGGAGTAGTGCGAATTGAACACATCAACCAGAATGACGTCGTATTTTTTGCCGGGCCTGTTCAGCATGGACCTGGCATCCTCGTGATAAATCGTGAGCTTGGGGTTGTCTTTCAGGAAAAAGAACTCTCTGGCGAGGTCGGTCACCTTCGGGTCGAGTTCAACCACGTCGACCGTGGCGTCGGGGTATTCTTCGAGGATATATTTCGGGAACGAGTATCCGCCGCCCCCGAGGATGAGAAAGCTCTTTGCGTCCGGTTTAAAACAGGTGGCCAGCCTGAAATATCGGGTATAGCGGAGGAACAGTTCGTTGGGGGCCTCGATCCGCACCGCGGATTGCATGGCGCTGGGGTGGGTCGTCATGATGCGGATGGGCCCCGCGCTGTAGTCCCGTCCTTCGTAGATGACAATCCGGTTATAGTTGGTATCTATGTCGTAGTAACCGGTGGAGGCCATGTGCCGCTCATAGGAACCCGCCATGATCATTAGAGCGATGAAGCATGCAAGGAGCGCGGCTTTGAGGACTTTGTCCCCCCGGAAGGATATGAAGGAAACGGGGAGAAGCAGTATGGAAAGGAGGAACAGGATCTTCGTGCTGCCGAGGTACGAAATCAGGTAGAACCCCCCGAGAAAGGTTCCTATGATGCTTCCTACCGTGGAGATGGCGTAGAGCCTGCCTACCGTATTGCCGGAGTTTTCCACAGATATGAGCTTCAGCCTGACGGCGTAGGGTGAAACCATCCCCAGCAGGACGCTTGGCGGCGCAAAAAGGATTATCGTGGCTGTTGCCGAGGCCAGTCGTATGCTCGGGATAAAGTCTTGGAGAAAACCGAGCACGAAGGATTTCGCCACGGCGATACACGCGATGAAGATCCCGGAGGCGACAATGATAAGCGAGAGGCTCCGATAGCTCGGATTCTTGTCCGCGCGCACTCCCCCCCACCAGTACCCCAGGCTCAGACTGCCCAGGATCACTCCTATCAGGCTCGTCCAGACGATTATGGACGTTCCCAGGTAAGGGGCCAGAACCCGCGAGCCGACCATCTCCAGCATCATCACCACAGCACCGCAAACAAAAACAACCAGCTCCAGCATCGCAACCTCGAAAGAAGAATTCCCGGATCCCGCAGACAGTTCCACAAGTACATGAATCGTTCCCCTGTTTATACCCAAAATGCGAAAAGGTTTGCACTCGATTTATCGCCAACAGCCTCGATTCTGGATCTCTGCGCGGGACAATATGCGATCCGTGAGGGGAATCGACGGCAAATCGCAATCAAGATTTGGCGACAAAAAACCGATCTATCTCATTAGAAGCCAGTTCCATTTGCCTCACGGCCGCCTTAAGTCCCGGAAACGGAGTCGGTATTATATCATGACGGAAAAACAGCCCCAGCTTCACAGTTTGTATGAGATAGCCCTCGCCATAGGCAACAGTTTCGATCTTCGAAAGATGGTGCAGGAGGCTTTGATTGCCTATGTTGCCGGTCTGGGCTGCTCTGCGGCCAGCGCCTTCGAAACGCGCAAGGGACCCGGCGAAAAGGTATTTTTCCTTCCCCTGGTGAGCACGCCACTCGATAATCCTCTTGAACTGGCGGGCTTTGACCGGATTCCGGGTTCCCTGACGCTGGCGACGCTTTCGGATTTTTTGCGCACGCTTCCTCTGATCGGTGGGGATTGCGATGGGCATTCCTTTTGCCTGATGGAACTTCCCGGGTTCGGCCTGCTGCTGCTTGAGCGGGACCACAGCTCATTCGATCCCGGCTTTGCGAAAACTCTGAGAAGGCTGAACGCAAAGCTCGCCGAATCCTGCCGCATCTGTTTGCTCAATGACAGCACGGAGCAGCTCAACAGGAACCTCATCGGGGAGTATTTCCAGTACCAGCGCGCTGAGGCCGGGCTCAAGAACGGTATCCATGAGTTGGAAATAAAGTATCGGGAACTCTTCGACAATGCGGTGATGGGGCTTTTCCGGATAGCTCCCGGCGGACGGATCATCGATGCAAATCCGTCTTTTGCCCGCATCCTCGGCTACGGTTCGCCCGAGGACCTGATCTCCAGCGTGTCGGATTTTTCCAGGGTCTATGCCAACCCGGAGCGCCGCAGGCAACTGCTGAACCAGTTGGACGAGTTCAACAGCGTTTGTGACTTTGAGATCCAGATCTCTCGGAAGGACAGAACGACCGGCTGGATGGCGGTCAATGTGCGGGCGGTGCGGGATGAGCACGGAACTCTGATTTCCGTTGAAGGTACGGCTGAAGACATCACCGAACGGAAGATTCTCGAATCGCGGTTGCTGCAGGCCCAGAAAATGGAGGCGATCGGAACGCTTGCGGGAGGCATAGCCCATGACTTCAACAACATCCTCAGCGCCATCATGGGCTTCGCGGAGCTGAGTAAACTGGGAATTACGGAGTCCAAAATACTGGGGTACATGGACCAGATGCTTTTTGCCTGCGACAAGGCAAAGCATCTCGTTCGCCAGATCCTCACCTTCAGCAGGTCCGGCAGCCAGGAACGAAACCCTGTCGATCTCGGTACCATCGTGGATGAATCCGTCAGGCTTCTGCGGGCGATCCTTCCCGCCTACATCGAAATTCGTACCGAAATTTCTCCGAGTTCCTTCGCGGTTCTGGCCGACCGGACCGAAGTGCATCAGATTCTGATGAACCTCTGCACCAATGCCACTCATGCCATGGATGAGACGGGGGGAGTCATATCCATCGAGCTCAAGGACGTGGATATTGCCGAAGACCAGAAGACAACGGCCCTGAAAGCCGGTCCTTACCTCAGGCTTTCGGTTTCGGACACGGGAGTGGGTATCGACCCGGCGATCTTGGAGCGCATATTCGACCCCTTTTTCACTACGAAGGAACTGGGGCAGGGTACGGGCCTGGGTCTGTCAGTGGTCTATGGAATCGTGAAGAGCTGCGGAGGGACGATTATCGTTGAGAGCAAGCCCAAGGCCGGATCCACATTCCACGTATATCTCCCGGCTGTGAGCATGCCGTTGATTGCGGGGACGGACCGGCTGGAGAGCCTGCTCGGGAGTCCGGGCGCGCAGTCGGAAGAAGACGCGGGAAGCGACCCCGGCGCGGGGACGAATGAAACGAAAGACCCCGAGATATCCGGAGTGTGGATGCCGGTTATGCTAGGCGAAGTCCCGGCGATTTCCGCGGAAAGTATCGCGGGTTTGGAAAATCCGTACCCCGATGCGGTGCCCGATGCGCAGTGTGCCGCCGGGGAGCTGCTGAAAATCCGTCCGGACATACTCGGCATACTCCGCACAAGTTTTCACGGCGCGGCGCGCGAAAACAACCTGCAAAAACTGTTCATCGGGAATGCGCGCTTAACGGCAGTGCCCAGAAACAGCGCGGCCATGATGCGAAAACTCTTTTCTCCGACGCAATGATGCCGCCGGCAGCGCCGAACTCTTGCGGGGATGCGTGGGGAATCATTCCCCCGCTCTTTGGTTATCGGAATGCAAGCAGAGCGGCGGCTACGTTTTCCGCCTCCTCGGAATTGCCTCTTTTCCTGCATCCTTTGATGTAGACCGCCGATTTCGCGAAGAGAACCCGTTTTGCCGCGGTGGTCTGTTCCGCGTTCAGAAGCCCCGATCGAAGCAGATTGATCATGGACTGGATCCGATAGCGGTCCAGGGCCTGCACGGTTGCCGAAAGCTGGTCGGGGTGGCCGCCCCGCTTGGCAACGAGCTGCTCGGGAACGAGTCCGAGCGGAAAGCGGCAGCCAATCCTGAGCCACAAATCATAGTCCTCGCAGGCGGGAAGGGACTCGTCAAAAAGGCCGACCCGGTCGAGCAGCCTGCGGTGCATCATGACCGCAGACGGGCTCACGAGGCATCTTTCGAGAAGCAGATCGAAGCAGTATCCTTCGGGTTTCCTGTGATATTTGCGCGGGTTCAGCCTGCGGCCGTTTCTCAACCAGATCTCTTCGGTCTGGCAGAGAAGCATGTCGGGATTCTCGCGGAAAAATTGCTCCTGGGCCGCAAGCTTGGCGGGGAGCCAGAGATCGTCGGAATCGAGAAATGCAAGCCACTCGCCGCGCGCGGCGAGTATTCCCAGGTTGCGGGCCGCGCTCACGCCCGAGTGCTCCTGCCGGAGGAAGCCGATCTCACCGGGCGCCGAGGAAAGCGCCGAGCAAATGTCCTCGGTCGATCCGTCGTCGACGACGATCAACTCGACCGGCTGCGAGGCTTGCTTTTGCTTCAGGACGGAATCGACGGCCTGGAGCAGAAAATCGCTGCGGTTGTGGGTGGGAATGATTACACTGATCATCGTGCTCGTTCGTGAAACCTCCTGCGGCCGGGGCGCATAAAGATTGACCTCGGGGCAGAAATAAGATAGAGAGGTAATGAGCCGGTTTAGCGATGATGCCGGACCGCGAAATGGTCTATCGAAGATAACAGATTTCATCGTTCTTTGAAATTGATACGATTCAGGTGTCTTTTATCTCAAAAAGGGAAGACGGTGCGAAGCCGTCGCGGTCCCGCCGCTGTATACGGGGACGAAAGCCGCATAGATCCACTGGTCGCTTCGAAGCGGCCGGGAAGGAGCGGCCGGTAGAGTGATCCGTGAGCCAGAAAACCTGCCTGGATCCACAGGGGTTCTCGAACAAATCTTTGTTTCGGGGGACGAGGTCTTTCCCTGACAAGAGAGGATCAAGTTGAGCTGGGTGCAGTCCTTGAATTCCCACGGGTGTGGGGCAAGGGCTTTTTTTGTTTTTAAAACGGAACATTATCCGGACATACGGAAGTGACTATTCGAGCTTCGCAGGAAGGCGCCGATTCCCGGCCGGGTCTGGTCAAGGCGGGCAGGGACATCGAGCGGTCCAGTTTCAGAATCATCGACGAAGAGATGGGAGACCATTCTTTTCCCGAGGATCAGTGGCAGGTCGCGCGCCGTGTGATTCACACGACGGGCGATTTCGATTTCGCCCGGTCCATCCGGTTCTGCTCCGATGCGATTGGTTCGGGTATCGAAGCAATCAGGTCGGGGGCTCCCATCTTTGCCGATACGCGGATGATCCGCGCGGGACTTGCTCCCTGGCGGCTTGAGTGGTTCGGAAACGCGGTGATCTGCCCTTCGGAATCCCATGAGAGCCGGGAAATGGCGGAAGCCTGCGGCCTCACGCGGACGCTGGCGGCGTTTCGCGCGTGCGCGGGCAGGCTGAGCGGGTCCATCGTTGCCGTCGGCAATGCTCCGACCGCGCTGCTCGAAGTCATCAGGCTCTGCAGGGAAGAGGGTGTCCGCCCCGCCCTTGTCGTTGGAGTACCGGTCGGCTTTGTGCAGGCCGAGGAATCCAAGGCGGCCCTTGTTGAAGTGCGGAGGCAGCCCTCCATAGCCGTATTGGGCAGAAAAGGCGGGAGTTCCGTTGCGGTAGCCGTTCTCCACGCGCTGCTCGAGTTGGCGTATTCGCGGAAGTAGCCTTCTGTTCCTCTTTTTTACTCTATCCGGTGAATCTTTTCACCATCCGGACTGGGCCATCGGTAAAGGAAAATTATGCTGGGCACCTTGTATGGAATTGGGGTCGGACCGGGGGATCCGGAGCTGCTGACCATCAAAGCGGTGAAAGTCCTGCGCAATGTCGCGCACGTCTTTGCGGCCGCTTCGAGCAGCAACGATTACAGCCTGGCCCAAAGCATCGTAGCGGAACACCTCCAGGCCGGCGTTCCGGTCGATCAGCTGGCTTTTCCGATGACATACAATCCGGAACGGCTCGAAAGCGCATGGCAGGTCAACTGCGACAAAATAGTGGATATTCTCGGGCAGGGTAAAAACGTTGCCTTTCTCACTCTGGGCGATCCGCTGACATTCAGCACCTTTATCTACATCATGCGCAAGATCGGCGGGAAACTGCCCGAGGTCAAGATCGAGGTCGTTCCCGGCATCACCTCGTTCCAGGCCGCCGCCGCCTGCGCAAACCTCCCCCTGGCCGAGGGCGAAGAGGCGATAACGATTCTCTCCGCCGCGAAAGGAGCCGACCGGCTGAAGCAGACCTTCAGCTCCGCCGAGAACATCGTGCTGATGAAGACGTATAAGCAGTTTCCGCAAATCCTCGCGCAAATTCGGGAAGAAGGGCTTCAGAACAATTGCTGCTTTGTAAGCCGCTGCGGCCTCGACGGCGAGATCGTCGAAAGGGACTTCGAAAAGCTTGTCCGGATGAAGCAACCCAATTATCTGTCGCTGATGATCATCAAGAAGAACGGACTGGAAAAGAAATAGCGTTTCCGGAATTATTCGGCTCTCCTGCGGGGGACCGGCGATACTGAGGCTCAATGCCCGAAGCATGTCCGAAATGAGCGAGCACGCACACGCAAAAACCGAATCCGTTCCATGTCCGCGGGCTCGCATTTCTCCCGCCCGGTGCATGACCTGGATCGGGTTTATCCTCCTCATTGGTTTTGCCGCTTTCGTCTCATCGGGACTCGGGACTTTCAAAACGCCCTACGACGTGATTCTCAAACTCTGGCTTTCCCCGGCATATCCCGATGCCGCCGCGCCGGTCGACGATACCGTCCGCTATATTGTACTCAATGTAAGGCTTGCGCGAATCTGCCTCGCGTTTCTCATCGGGGCGGCGCTGGGGCTTGCGGGGACCGTGTACCAGGGGGTCCTGCTGAATCCGCTCGCCGATCCCTTCACGCTCGGCATATCCACGGGAGCGGCTTTCGGAGCCTCGCTCGCCATACTCGTGGGCGTCGGATCGGTGCATTTTTTGGGAGTGAGCGCCCTGCCCGGAGCGGCGTTCGCCGGCGCGCTTCTCGCCCTCTACCTCGTCTATTTGCTGGGCAGCGTCGACGGCAGAATTCACGTTGTGACCATCGTTCTTGCGGGGATTATCGTCTCCACTTTCCTCTCCGCGATGATCAGTCTGCTCAAGAGCCTGAATGAAGAATCCGTCTCAACGATAGTCTTCTGGATCATGGGAAGCCTGTCGGGCAAGAGTTGGACGCACGTGCTGCTCGTTTTGCCGTATATTGCGGCCGGGGCCGTCGCGATCTGCTGCTTCACCCGTGAGCTCGACCTCCTGAGCCTGGGGGACATTCCGGCCCAGCAGTTGGGGGTAAACGTCGGGAAGGTGCGCTTCTGGCTGCTCCTGTCCGCATCGCTCATAACGGCCGCGGCCGTTGCCGTGAGCGGGATCATCGGGTTTGTCGGGCTCGTAATACCGCATCTGGCGCGCCTTGCGTTGGGGCCGCGCCATCGGGTGCTCATTCCGGCGGCCATGCTCTCGGGCGGCTTGCTCGTCCTGGTTTCCGACTCCATTGCCCGAAGCATTCTGCCGGGCGGGGCTGAAATCCCCGTCGGAGTTGTCACGGCGATTTTGGGAGGACCTTTCTTTTGCTATCTTCTGCTCCGCCGCAAGCAGCAGCTGCGTCTGCAGTAACCGTAACGGATCTCCGGTGCGGCTATGCGGGCCGGGAAGTGCTCAAGGGCATTTCCTTTTCCGCCGCAGCGGGGGAGTTCGTCGGCATTCTCGGCCCGAACGGAGCGGGGAAATCGACGCTGGTGCTTGCGTTAAGCGGTATCATCGAGCCTGCCTCGGGGAAGATTGAAATCCTCGGGACAGCCATCGAGCGGCTGAGCCTCAAGGAGCGGGCCCGGCGGGTCGCGGTTCTGAACCAGGACGGGGACATGCGCTTTCCTTTTCCTTGCCGGGAAGTTGTTGCGATGGGGCGCTATCCGCACAAGAAACGATGGCAGATGGATTCGGTCCGGGACATGGAAGCCGTTGAGAAAGCCCTTGCCCTGACCGATACCGAAGTCCTTGCGGACCGGCTGATCGGCGCCGTCAGCGGCGGGGAGAGGCAGCGTGTGCTCATGGCCAAGTCCCTCGCGCAGGAATCGCCGGTTCTGATTCTGGATGAGGCTACTTCGGCGATGGACATACACCGGAAGCTCCAGATCTTCCGGGTGCTGGACCGGCTGAACAGGGAAGACAACCTGACGGTTTTCGCCGTGATGCACGACATCAATCTGGCCGCGCTTTTCTGTCGCAGGATGCTGTTTCTCAAGGAAGGAAAGGTCGAGGCCGACGGTCCGACAGAAGAGGTGCTCACGCCGGAGACCCTCGAAGCGATTTATGAAACGCGCGTTGTCGTGCAGGAAATTGAGCTCGCGGGAAAGAGGCAGGTGATTTTCCTGCCCTAGCTTTTTCTCGCGGCGCTCAGCTGTTCTAACATTGATCCGGATTGCTTCCATTTTTTCTCGAGAACCCGCGATGACTGTGTCCAGAAAAGCTATCCCACGTGGCAGGAGGGTGGCCGTCCCGGCTTTTTTCCTCATCTGCTCATTTTGCGCGTTATTTCTTCACGGTTCGGTCGTGAACGGAATATGCGCCGAGATCGTGGACGACCTCGGGCAGCCGATCAAACTCAAGACCGGCGCCACGAGAATTATTCCACTCTATGGAGCGTTTGCCGAAATGCTTTTTTCCATCGGCGCCGGCGATCAGGTTATCGGCCGCACCCAGGCCGACACGTTTCCACCGGAGCTTGCAAGGCTCCCTTCCGTCGGGACGCACATGAGGCCAAACGTCGAAATGATCCTGGGCCTCAAGCCCGATCTGGTGATTCAGAGCGCAAGCCGCAAGGATGAGACCCCCGAGATATCTCGGCTGGTTGATTCGGGCGTTCCCGTCGCAGTGTTTTCGGCTAAAAACTTCGCCGAGATTTTTTCCGTGGTCGAAAGGCTGGGAGTGATCACCGGTCGGAATTCCGAAGCGGCCGCCTTTGTTCGGAGCCTCAGCCAAAGGCTGGAACGGGTAAGCAACGCGATCGGAGCCGCGGACCTCGCTGCAAGGCCGAAGGTTTTCTTCGAAATAAGGGCTGAACCTCTTACGGGCGCGGGACGCGGCTCGATCGTAAACGAGATACTCAACGCCGCCGGTGCCGTGAATGCGATCAAGAACGACAAAGCGATCGTGCAGTATAGCCTGGAGGCTTTGCTGCTGGAAAATCCCGATTACTACATCGTCCAGGAGGGGCCGATGAACAAGAGCCCCGTCCCTCCGGCTCAAAGGCCGCACTATGACCGCCTGAACAGTGTCCGGGACGGCAGGATCGTCTTTGCCGATGAGTTCATTTTTTCCCGCCCCGGACCGCGCTGCGTCGATGCCGTTGAATTCCTTGCCGGGAAGCTCCACCCCGGCAAGTTTGTGAAATAGTCGGGGGACCGATGCCGGAACGGAACGGATCAGGCAAGAGACGACGGAATCTGCGCCGCGGCTTCAGCACGGGCACGGCCGCAACGGCAGCGGCAGTGGCCGCTTTGCGCGTTCTCGCCGGTGAGTCCGCGCCGCGGGTGGTAGCGGTGCGGCTTCCGGGCGGCATCTACCTGCCCGTTGCGGTAGAGAGCGCGGTTGTGGAGGGTGACGCCGCCCTGGCGACTGTCGTAAAAAACGGCGGCGATGATCCGGATATCACCAATGGAGCGCAAATACGGGCACGCGTGCGCGTTTTGAGCGGGGCCTGCGCCCCGGATGGAGGCAAACTCGGGGGCGGTGTGTTGCTTTCCGCCGGTGAAGGCGTCGGGTGTGTGACAAAGCCCGGGCTTCCGGTTGCGCCCGGGGAGCCGGCGATAAATCCCGTGCCCCGCAGGATGATAGCGGAAAATGTCCGGCGCGAGTTGGCCACGCTGAAGCGTTGGGACGGACACTTTGCCCGCGGCGAAGCTCCAGATCCGGCAAACGTTCCGTTGAGTGCGGAGCATGGCGCGAAACGGGCCGTCTTCGTTCCGTTCTGGCCGAATGCCTCCGGGAAGCCGCCCGAGGCCGGGGATGCCGACCGCTGTCTCCCAACCGTTCGCGAAGTCTGCGTGGAAGTCAGGATAGAAGTCCCCCGTGGGGCAGAACTCGCGATCCATACTCTCAATCCGAGGCTGGGGGTCCTGGGCGGCATTTCGATTCTCGGCACGACCGGTATCGTGAAGCCTTTTTCTCACGAGGCATACGAAGAAACGATCAGCGCAGCCTTATCTGTAGCCGCATCGAACGGCTGCGCTCGGGTGATCCTGAGCACCGGGGGCAGGAGCGAACGGTTTGCGCGCGGGCAGCTTCCGGAGGACCCTCCGGAGGCTTTTGTTCAGATCGCGGATTTTTTCTCCTTCGGCGTAAAAGAGGCCCTCCGGTTCGGGTTTCAAAAAATAATCCACAGTGTTTTTTTCGGCAAAGCGGTGAAGATGGCGCAGGGGCATGGTTACACGCACGCCCACTCGGTGCCCATGGAACTGGAGCGTCTCGCGGGCATTGCCGCCGGCGAAGGCTATGACTCCGGGTTTTGCGACAAAATCGCCTCGGCAAATACCGCGCGCCATGCGCTCGACCTGTTGTCGGAAAGGTCCGCTTTGCGTGTCATGGAAAAGCTCGCGCGTGAGGCGCTGGCTCAGTCGATTCTCCTGGCTGGCGGAGAGGCGGAGATAAGACTCCTCCTTTTCCATTACGACGGGGATCTTCTTGCGGATGTGAGCGAAGATGAAGAATAGCAACGGCAGTGCCGAACTCTGGCGGGTTCCGACCGTGGCTCTTGTCGGGATGGGAACCGGGCTGAACGATCTTGGCGCGGATGCGCTGCGATGGATCGGAGCCGCGGAGGTGCTTATCGGCGGGAAGCGGCACCTGCAGCTTTTCTGCGACCACCCCGCGACGAAGATCGCTTTCCGCTCGCCCCTTGCCGACCAGTTCGCGGAAATACTTGAAATTGCGCGTGAAAAAAAGACCGCCATTCTCGCTTCGGGCGATCCGCTCTTTTTCGGCATCGGCAGGAAGCTGGCCGAGTCTTTCGGCAAGGACAGGCTCGTGGTCATCCCGAACGTTACCAGTGTTCAGACCCTCTGCGCGAGGCTGTGCGAACCCTGGGGAACCGTAGAGACCGTGAGCATGCACGGCAGGAACGTCGCGGGGGCAATCGCGGGATTGCTTCCTCTCCTGGAGCGCGGAAGAAAGGTGGCCGTCCTGACCGACCTTGTTCACACGCCCCAATGGATAGCTCGCGAACTCCTTGGGCTCGGGAAGGAAGATTTCACGATCTGTGTCGGAGAGGACCTGGGCACGGATGGCGAAAAGGTGCGGCTGCTGAGCGTATCCGATGCTGCGGCCGAGGTCTTCAGCCCGCTCAACATCGTGCTGATCATCCCTCCCGAGCGCTCGGGGGATGGCGATGGCGAAAGGATCGGACAGGTATTCGGATTTCCCGAAGAGGCCTTCGAGCGGGAAGCCGGCATGATCACGAAAATGGAGGTCAGGGCCGTCGCGCTGGCCGCGCTCTGCCTGGAACCGGGGTTGATCCTCTGGGACATCGGGGCCGGCACCGGGTCGGTTTCGATCGAGGCATCGAGGATTGCCGGGTTGAAGCGGGTTTTTGCGGTGGAAAAAAACGCGGCTCGATACGAACAACTCCTCCGCAACCGGGAGAAGTTCCATGCGTGGGATGTGGAAGCGCATTGCGCAAGCGCTTCCGAAGCGATCACGCAATTTCCGGACCCGGACCGCGTGTTTATAGGCGGAAGTGGCGATGACCTGGACGTCGTGCTCGACTCGGTGGCGGACAGGTTGCTGCCGGGAGGAAAAGTTGTTCAGACGATCGTTCTGATGAATACGCTGGAGAAGGCGAGGTCCTTCTGGGCGCGGAGGAAATTCGAGACGAGCATCCTGCAGATCCAGGCAAGCCGTTCCGTGCCGATCGGAGGAGATTTTCGGCTGGAGGCGCTGAATCCCGTGTTTGTCGTTTCCGCGTGGCGGAAAACCGATAGAGCCAATGGAGAAGAGCGGGGGAAATGATTTCCCCCGCGCCCTCTCGGGATTTCTGTCGTGGCTATGTTGCGCATAAGGCCGAGCGCCGAATGCCGGTAAATCAGCAGATCAGTTCGCCGAACGCGGTCCTGTACCTGCTGCAGAAGACATCCCAGTCGAATCTGTGTTCCTGGGTTCCGTGATGTTCGACCGAGAAGGAAGCGACGGTTACTCCCATCTGGCAGGCGATATCCCATGGCAGGTTCATAGCCAGCGCCTTGAGAATGCCGGCGCGCAAGGCATCGCCCGCTCCGGTCGGATCCAGGACTTCCTTTACGGCGACGGCGGGGATCAGGATCTTGTCGCCTTTCACGTCGAGCAGCGCGCCTTCCGGGCCTCTCGTGGTGATCACCACCTCGACTTGCTTGTAGAGGTCCTCCATGCGCCACTTTGTCATCTGGAGAAAAAGGGCGAGTTCGTAATCGTTGGAGATGAAGCAGAGCGCCCCGGCGACCGTTTCGCGGAGTTCGTCTCCGTTCCAGATGTTCAGGCTCTGACCCGGATCGAAGAAGAAGGGTGTTTTCGACTGCCGTGCGCTGGCCGCGAAATTCTTCATATCGTTCTTGTTCCCGGGGCCGATAAACACCATTTTCCGGTCCGACCCGTTGTTCAGAACGGGCAGCCGGGATTCGTAGGCCATTGCCCCCGGATTGAAAGCCGTGATCTGGTTGTCGTCCAGATCCGTGGTGATATAGGCACCGGCCGTGAAGACGCCGGGAATGGGCTTGATGTAGTTCGAAGGCAGACTGTTCTGTTCGAGCCACTGCTCGTAGCGCTGAAAGTCCTGGCCGCAGGTGGCCACGATGAAAGGCTTTTCTCCGAGCGAGGCGAGGCTGTAGGCGATATTGCCGGCCGTGCCGCCGAATTTTTCCACCAGGCTGTTGATGTTGAAGCACACGTTAAGGAGGTGAATCTTTTCGGGCAGAATGTGTTCCGCGAAATGGCCCGGAAAATCCATGATCCTGTCGTATGCAAGCGAGCCCGAGATAAAAATCTCCATGGGATTTCTCCTGTCTCATCGATATGATTGGCAGGAGTCTCTATACTAAATTTCGTAAAGGAGGCAAAGGCAAAAGATGGGTCGGATTCGCCTCTTGGCGGGGATTTGCGCCCGGGAAAAAGCGGTGCGCGGGCGATCGGGCCCGGATGTTGCCTCGAGCGGTCTTGCCAGTGGTTTTCAAACTTGATACGATTTCAGGCTTGAAGGCCGGGTACGGCTCAACCTACATCGATAAATGGGAATCGCATGAAAGTCATTACAGCCAGAACCGCCGGTTTCTGCAAGGGTGTTCGCGACGCAATCGAAATTACGATGGAAGCCATCCAGCAGCGCCAGGAAGATGAGGACATCTGCACATTCGGGCCGCTTATCCATAACCGGCAGGTGCTGCTGATGCTCGAAAAAAAAGGCGTTGTGGAACAAAACCGGATCGAGGACTGCGCCGGGAAGAAAGTTGTGATCAGAGCGCACGGCATTCCTCCCGACACGCGTCAGGAGCTTCATCTCCAGGGAGCCAATCTGCTCGATGCGACCTGCAAGCGCGTTGCCCGCGTGCATGCGGCGATCAAGAGGCATGCGCGGCGCGGATATTATACGATTATCGTCGGCGATGCCGATCATGCGGAGGTCATCGGGCTGCTCGGGTACACCGAGGGCCGGGGGATTGTGATCAACCGGCCGGAACAGATCGAACAGCTTCCCGCCGAATGGGTCGACGTGCTTCTGGTGGCGCAGACCACCCAGAATGAAGAGGTGTTCCGGGAAATCGAGGAGGCTTTTCTCAAAAAATACCCGAACGGAATCGTGAAGAACACGATCTGCGACTCAACCCAAGAGCGGCAGGCCGAAGTCAGAAGCCTTTGCTCGCAGGTGGAGGCGATGGTCATCGTCGGGGGCCTGCACAGCGGGAATACGATTCGGCTGGCCGAGGTGGCCCGGGATTGCGCCATACCGACTTTTCATATCGAAACGGAGGCGGATCTCAACGAAGAGGAGATGGCGTGCTACTCCTGCGTGGGGGTTTCCGCCGGGGCTTCCACGCCTAACTGGATCATTCGCAACGTGGTCGAGTATCTCGATGCAATCCGCCCGGAGAAGAGGCGCTTTCCTTCGAAGGCCGTCATGGAAAGGCTCGCCTACAGCAACGTGTACATAGCCCTTGGGACGGCATTTTTGCCCGCCACCGCACAGGCTCTGAGCGGGTTCAGGGGAACGGCGGCCCTGGGCCTCATGGCTGCCGCCTATGCTTTCGCGGTGCACTCGCTCAACATCTATCTCGATCGGGACGCCATTCAGTTGAACGATCCGGGGAGGGCGGCCTTCTATCAGAAATGGCGTGTTCTGTTTACCCTGTGCGGCGTCGCTTCCGTCGCGACGGCGCTCATGCTTGCGCTGCACATCGGGAAACTCAATTTTCTGGCGATGCTTCTGCTGACCATGAGCGGGCTCTCCTACGGAGTGCCGCTTATCCTGCCCGCGTGGTGGGAAAAGTTCCCGGTCAAGCTGAAAGACATACCGACTTCGAAGACCTTTTTCGTGCCGATGGCGTGGGCTGCGGTGAGCGTTTTGCTGCCGCACTTCACATCCGCCGAATCGCTTGGAAGGTTGGCCTTCGCATTTTGGATCGTTTTTTTGCTGGCGCTCGTGAGGACGGTGCTGCTCGATTTCCTGGCCGTGCAGGGCGACAGGCTGGTGGGCAAGGAGACGCTGGTTGTTCTGGCGGGAGAGCGCAGGACCGCCTATTTCACTTCGGGGATACTCCTCCTGCTCGTTTTATCGCTCATCGCGGGATACAAGACGGGGCTTGCGACGGGGTTTGCCCTCTACATGCTGATCCCGACCTTCATCTACGGCTTCTATCTGAAGAAGGGCCGCGATATGAGGATCCGCGAAGACCCCGTTTACGAAACAATGATAGAAGTGGTGCTGATCGGCACCGGTCTCGGAGCCGTGCTCTGGTTGCTCTTTAAATGATAGCAATGAGCGTTCAAGATGATACTAGGCTTTCAGACCGTGGGGAGCAGGCTCCCCACACCCCACACGCAGCTGCGCTGTTCATTTTGGCGTCCGGCCCGACGCGCGTGCGCGTAAGGCTGCGACGGAAATCCCGAGGGGGCGCGGGGGAAATCTTTTCCCCCGCTCTTTTCCATTATTTTTATCTTGAACGCAATTTAGTATGAGAGGGGCTTCAGCGGATGGTCTTGGCCCTTGGGAACGGATGGAGCATAAAGTCCGCGAGCACGAGAAGGGTCATGGCCTCGCAGACCGGAACGATCCTTGGAATTGCCGAGACGTCATGCCTGCCTCCCACGCGTATTTCGGCGGGTTGGCCGAGGGCGTCGACGGTTCTCTGCGGTTTCGAAATAGACGGGATGGGTTTGACCGCGGCCCTGACGATGATGTCCATGCCTGTCGAAATCCCGCCCAGAATGCCTCCCGCGTGATTGCTCTCGTAGCCTTCCGAGGTGATCGGGTCGTTGTTTTCGCTGCCCAGCATGGCGGCGGCCAGGAAGCCTTCTCCGATCTCCACCCCTTTGACGGCACCTATCGACATGATGGCCCCGGCGAGACGGGCGTCGAGTTTGTCGAAAACGGGTTCCCCCAGGCCGGGCGGGCATCCCCGCGCGTGGATCTCCACGACTCCGCCTGCTGAGTCGCCTTCCTTGCGGAGCTCCTTTATGCGCTCCTCCATTTCAAGGGCCGCCGCCGCATCGGGGCAGTAGAGCGGATTTTTGCCGATTTCGTCGGGATCGAAGCTGCGGCAGGCAATGCCGGCAAGAGAAAGCGTGAAGGCCTGAACGGAGATCCCGCGCTGATCCAGAAACCTGCGTGCAATCGCCCCGGCGGCCACGCGGGCAGCCGTTTCCCGAGCCGAGCTTCTTCCTCCGCCGCGCCAGTCTCTGATGCCGAACTTCTGGACGTACGTCCTGTCGGCGTGCCCCGGCCTGTAGAGTTGGGCGATTTTGGCGTAATCGTTGCTTCTTGTATCGCGATTGTAAATAATTAAACTGATGGGAGTACCGGTTGTAATGCCTTCAAATGTTCCGGACAGGATTTCGACCCGGTCCGCTTCGGATCTCTGAGAAGAGAGCGGTTGACCGGGGCGGCGGCGATCGAGATCTTTCTGGATGTCTTCCGGAGTCAGCGTGATTCCCGGAGGGCAACCGTCAATGACTGCTCCGAGTGCGGGACCGTGGGACTCGCCCCAGGTGGTGACGCTGAAAAGACGGCCGAAGGTATTCCCTGGCAAATCGGATCTCCATGCTTAATTTAAAATTACAATCCCATTAGGTTCTGTGGTGCACGACTTTTTTATTATATTATATTTGTAAGGATGAGAAGCAGTCTTATTTTCTTGTATCACGGACCGCGGAGGTAATCGAATGGGTGAGAATCCTCCTGAATTCAGAGAGGAACTGGAAAATCAAGTCGAAGACAAACTTGAACTGCCTCCAATGTTTAAGGTGCTGCTTCATAATGACGATTATACAACCATGGAGTTTGTGGTCGAGGTAGTTCAAAAAGTGTTTCACAAAACGGTGGCGGAGGCCACTCGCATCATGCTTCTCGTCCATAAGACGGGATCGGGAGTGTGTGGCGTTTTTACCGAAGATATAGCCGAAACCAAAGTTGAGATTGTGCACCACCTGGCGAGGAAGAGTGGTTTCCCGTTGCGGTGCAGTATGGAAGAAGCCTAACATGATCAATAGAGAGCTTGAACTGACATTTGCGGCGGCCATCAAGGAGGCCAAACAGCGCAGGCACGAGTTCTTCACTCTTGAACATATCCTTTACGCGATACTCCACGATGTGACTGGAAGGCGCATCCTGTATCACTGCGGAGCAGAACTCGACAAGTTGAAAGCGCGCGTGGAGAAGTATTTTGAAGAGCGCTCGGAGAAGTTGCCCGAGGGCATCGTGCAGGACCCCATTCAGACAATGGCCGTCCAGCGCGTGCTGCAAAGAGCGCTCATGCATGTTCAGGGGTCGGAGAAGAAAGAAGTCGACGCTGGTGACGTCCTTGCGGCCATGTTTTACGAGGAAAACTCTTACGCAGTCTACTTCCTGAAATCTCAAGGGGTTACGCGGCTCGACGTGCTGAGCTTCATCTCGCACGGAATTTCGAAAATAGTCGAGCCCGAGGAACCGGATTTTCAGACGATGCAAAATGCCCAGGAGGAGCCGGAGCGGAAGGCAGCTACCGCCTTGGAGGGCTTTACCGTCAATTTGCTGGAAAAAGCCGCTGAGGGCAGGATCGATCCTCTGATCGGACGAGACGAGGAGATTTTGCGCACGCTGCAGATTTTGGGCAGGCGCAGCAAAAACAACCCGATCTATGTCGGCGACCCCGGCGTGGGCAAAACGGCAATAGCCGAGGGGCTGGCCCTCAAGATTTACAGGAAGGAGGTGCCGCCGGCGTTCTTCGATGTCGAGATATTCGCGCTCGACATGGGGGCGTTGCTCGCTGGCACCAAGTTCCGGGGAGACTTTGAGGCGCGGCTCAAAGGTGTGATTCAGGAACTGAAGAAAAAGAAGGGAGCAATTCTCTTCATCGACGAAATCCATACCGTGGTGGGTGCCGGAGCGACAAGCGGCGGTTCGATGGATGCGTCCAACATCCTCAAACCCTTCCTTGTGGCCGGAGGTCTTCGGTGTATCGGTTCCACCACCTACGAGGAATACAAGAATTTCTTCGAGAAGGACAGGGCACTCAGCCGGCGCTTCCAGAAAGTCGAAATACGGGAGCCTTCGGTCGAGGAAACCTACAAGATCCTCCAGGGGCTCAGGCCTTATTACGAGGAGCACCACAGGATCAAGTACACCGATGCGTCTTTGCGCGCCGCGGCGGAACTCGCGGGGCGCTACATAAACGACAGGTATCTGCCCGACAAGGCGATTGATGTCATCGACGAAACCGGCGCCAGCCTGCGTCTTAAAAAAGACAGGCGGGTGCGAAGGATCGTGGCCATCAAGGATATCGAGACGGTGGTGGCGAGGATCGCCAGGATTCCCGCCCGAAGCGTTTCTTCTTCCGACCAGCTCAGGCTTCAGAGCCTGGAGGATGAACTCAAGGGGCAGGTCTTCGGACAGAATCTTGCCATCGAAATGCTGGTAAAAGCGATAAAGAGGTCCCGCGCCGGATTGCGAATTCCGGAAAAACCTACGGGCTCCTTCCTTCTTATCGGGCCGACGGGAGTCGGAAAGACGGAGGTGGCCAAGCAGCTTGCGAGGTCTCTCGGCGTGAACTTCCTGCGCTTCGACATGAGCGAGTACATGGAGAAGCACACCGTATCCCGCCTCG
>JAJFVB010000092.1 GCA_021372055.1 Desulfobacteraceae bacterium
GTGTGAGTTGTCCATGCCCCTCCTGATGGGCAAGATTGTGGACACCGCAATCCCCAAGCTGGACCTGAACCTCATCCTGAGAGATGCGGGCATCAAGGCGAACGCCATTCCGATTATCAAGGACCGTTACGTCGCTCACCATCAGAATATGGGCGGGGCCGCCTATGTGTACCTCGAAGACGTCGCCGTGATGCGCGAGGCGATGGACCTGCTGGGCGAGCAGCCTGGTATCGAATCGGTGATGCCGAGCGGCGAGGCCGCAAAGGTTTATCACCTGCATCCGGAGCGGATCGGGCATATCTTTGTGCTCGCTGATGAAAAATCCGTTTTCGGAAGCCTCCCCGTACCCTCCCGGGAAGTGCGAATCCGCTCTCACGGGTCGCTCCATGAACGCGACGTCCCGATCATCGGTTATGGCGCCGGGCCCATGGCGGCTCGCCCCGCCGGCAACCGGGAAGTGGCTTCGTGGGTTTTCTGAAGGCTCCGCGCGTTCCAACGGGAACGCCATCGCTCAATTGATCGGAACCGGGATGAACGGTCGAAGGGATGCACTGAAAACGGCGAAAGTGGAATCCTCGAAAGAAGTCTTCCGGGGTAGATCCTTCGGGTTCGGCGTCGAGGACGTCACGCTCCCGAACGGCGTCAGGACGAGCTATGCCATGGTGCGCCATCCCGGTTCGACGGGCATAGTCGCGCTGTCCGCCGACGGCATGGTGCTCATGACGCACCAGTACAGGCACGTGATAGGCCGGTACGTTCTGGAAATTCCTTCAGGGACGATGGAAAAGGGAGAGGAACCCCTGGCGTGCGCGCGCAGGGAACTCGAGGAGGAAACCGGGTATGTCGCGGGCTCTATCGAACAACTCGGCGCCGTTCACATCATGCCGGCCTATTCGGATGAACTGATCCACATCTTTCTGGCAACGGATCTGAAACCCTCGGTGCAAAACCTCGACACGGATGAAATTATCGAGGTCCGGAAATACCCGTTCCGGAAATTGATGGAATTGATCGAGGACGGCACGATCACCGACGGGCTGACGATACTGGCGCTCTACCGCGCCGGGGCTCGCCTGCAGTCCGCCGGAGATCAGTAGATGCTCTTGGCGTATTCGTCCGCCCACTGATAGACCATGTCGATAAAGTTCTGGAGAGCCTCGGAGAAGTACTTGTCCTTGTGATGAACCATGAAGAATTTTCGCCTCATGCTGCCCAGTGAAAACGGGACGGCAACGAGTTGACCCGATTTGATTTCCTCTCCCGCGACGTTTCGCGAGATGATGGATATGCCCAGCCCGCCGGCTACCGCCCGCTTTATGGCCTCGTTGCTGGAGAGTTCGAGCGGAATGTCGATGCTGAGGTGATACCTTCCGATGAGGTCGTCCACGATCCTCTGCGGTGCGGAGCCCTTCTCGTGCAGGATTATGGACTCGCCCTCCAGGTCGAGGGGCTCGATGGATTCCTTCCCGGCCAGGGGATGGGTCGCGGGGACGATCACCACCATCCTGTCCTCGAGCACTTCGCGCACGATCAGCTTGTTGTGCTCGATGGGGTAGGAGATGAAACCGATATCGCAGTTGAGAGCCGCGGTTCCTTCCACCACGAGTTCCGTCGGAAGAATGCTGGCGCTTATGTGCACCTGCGGGTTCTCGTTCCGGTAGGGTATGATGATAAACGGCAGATAGTAGGCTCCGAAGCTCTCGCTCGACAGAATACGGATGTTTCCGCGCTTCCTCTCCTGGAAGTCGTGGATGAGCTCCTCCGCCTGCTTTTCTATTTCAAATATCTTTTCCGCGATACTGTAGAGCACCTCTCCGGCATCGGTCAGCGATATCTTCCTTCCGAAGAGGTTGATGAATTTGATCTCGTAGTGTTCCTGAAGGCGCTGGAGTCCCTTGGATACGGCGGGCTGGGTCACGAAGAGCGCCTCAGCAGCGGCGCTGATGCTGCCGAGCTTCGCAGCATAATAGAATATCCGCAGCAGATTGATGTTCACAACTATAACCTCTCGTTACAGATACCGTGAAATTTATTACCTTGACTTATATTAGACCAATTTCTAGTCTTCGATCAACCTCAATTGTCCTATTTTATGCTTTTTCAATGCCGGTAACGGCGGTTTTTGCGGCGCCCGGTTCACCGGATGCGACGAAGGAGGAGTTTCATGCCCGTGCAGCACAAGTCGGAAGGCGACGTCAATATCTCTCCGAGGCGAACTCAATGGCAGCGCGACAATCTTGACGAACAGACGCGAAAGCTCCTGGAAGAAGACGCGAAGTACTTCCTCCAGCAGTCCCTTTCGACCCCATGCCTGAATGCAATGCGTTCGTGCGGCGGCATCTACATAGAGGATCTGCAGGGCAATCGCTACATGGATTTTCACGGCAACAACGTCCATCAGGTGGGATTTGCAAATGAGGCCGTCATCGCGGCGATAAAGGAACAGCTCGACAGTCTGCCGTTTTGTACCCGGCGCTACACCAACCGGACGGCTGTGGATCTGGCAAAAAAGCTCACCGAATTGGCCCCCGGGAATCTGAACAAGGTGCTCTTCGCGCCCGGCGGAACGGCAGCCATCGGCATGGCGTTGAAGCTCGCCCGTATCGCAACCGGGCGTTTTAAGACCATCTCCATGTGGGATGCATTCCACGGCGCTTCCCTTGACGCAATCTCGATTGGAGGGGAATCCGTGTTTCGGCAGAACATCGGGCCGCTCCTTCCGGGAACCGAGCACGCGCCCCCGCCGGATGAGTACCGTTGCGTTTTCGGATGTTCCGGGCGTGGCGGGTGCGACCTGGTCTGCGCGGATTACATAGAATACATGCTCGAGAAGGAAGGCGACATAGCCGCGGTGATAGCCGAACCGGTCCGCAGCACGCCCTTCATTCCCAAACCCGAATACTGGCAGGCGATAAGAAAAGCGTGCGACCGCCACGGTGCGCTGCTCATTTTCGATGAAATCCCGCACGCGCTCGGCCGCACCGGGAAAATGTTCACCTGCGAAAACTTCGGGGTCGTTCCGGATATGCTGGTGATCGGGAAGGGACTCGGAGGCGGGGTCGTTCCGATTGCGGCTCTGATTGCCAGGGAAGACCTGGACGTCGCGGGGCACATCGCCCTCGGGCACTATACTCACGAAAAAAGCCCCGTTGCCTGTGCAGCGGCACTGGCGACGATCCGATATATAGAATCGGAGGGCCTTGCGGCGCATGCCGCGGAAATCGGAAGTTACGCCCTCGGGCGCATGCGGGATATGATGGATTTCCATCCGCTCATTGGCGACGTCCGCGGATTGGGGCTGTTGATGGGCATCGAGCTCGTAAAGGACAGAAAGACGCGGGAACGCGCGACCGATGAGGCGGAGGCGGTGATGTACGGCGCACTGAGCCGGGGCCTGAGCTTCAAGCTCACCATGGGCAATATCCTGACCTTGACGCCGGCCTTGACGATAACGCGGGAAGAGATGGACAAGGCGCTCGGGATCATCGAGGAATGCCTGTTTGAAATCGAAGGCAGGCGGGCTTAGCGCATGGGGGACGGCAGGGAGGAGATACTGGACCTTCTCGGGTGCGGAGAGTTCGAGGACGCGATCGAACTCATCAATCGGGGGGAGGCGCTCATTGGGCGGGAGGATATCGACATCGTCTTGTCGCATTTCCGCAACAGGCTGACCCTGTTGGATCCAAGCGCAGGCGCCGCCCTCAGGCAGCTTCGCCTCAGGATCGAACGGTTGGGCGCCTGGCGAGACAGCGGCTTTGATCCCGACTCCCTGATTTTTCCCGTTGTCATGCCCGAGGGCTACAGGGGCAAGATCCTTCTTGTCTCTTTTGCCGGCGGGATTATATCGAAGAGAGTATGCCTCAGGTCAAACGACCTGAGGCATATAGACATACTGAGAAACGCCGAGATCGAGGCGGCC